>NZ_JAXDEO010000109.1:0-9019 GCF_035064975.1 Pseudomonas sp. YuFO20 | reverse complement strand
AGGCGGTCTTGGGTATTGCGCTGGTCTTTCGGGCCTCTTCGCTGGCAAGCCAGCTCCTACAGGTCCGTGGAAAACCACGGATTCATGTCTAACACACAACATTGTAGGAGCCCGGCTTGCCGGCGAAGGCGGCCTTGAGTATTGCGCTGGTCTTTCGGGCCTCTTCGCTGGCGATACGCCACTGACGCTTTCATAGGAAACATTTCGAGGCGTAATTTTCAGGCGCCTTGAAAGATTCCACCTATCGACTACAAATACTCCAGCTATTAGCCGTCTGCCCAAGGGCGGTCTAGCCTTAACTAGCGCCGGTGCGGTCTGGCCGGCCCAGACCTGATAAGAAGATAAAGCAGGAGTCAGAAACCGACTAGGCATACCTGGGTCATCGCGTTGGTTACTCGCTTGCCAGTGCCGCGATGCCCGTTTGGCCACGATGATCAGTTGATCGACTTGCTGGGCCAACAGCCTGAGTCATTGATTTCACTCACCGCTATCGGACCTCAACCGGGACGATGGCTGAATGAACACGACCAAAGGTAGCTCACAGATGGGAACTGAAACGAAATGCCCGTTCAATCACGCCGCTGGTGGTGGCACCACGAACCGCGATTGGTGGCCGAACCAGCTTAATCTGAAGATCCTGCACCAGCACTCGTCCCTATCCACCCCCACGGACGAGGGCTTCAAGTATGCCGAGGCATTCAAGTCCCTGGATTTTGCCGCGCTCAAGCGTGACCTCGCTGCCCTGATGACCGACTCGCAAGACTGGTGGCCGGCGGATTTCGGTCACTACGGCCCGCTGTTCGTGCGCATGGCCTGGCACTCCGCCGGCACCTACCGTACCGGCGATGGCCGCGGCGGCGCCGGCTCCGGCCAGCAGCGTTTTGCACCGCTCAACAGTTGGCCGGACAACGTCAGCCTGGACAAGGCCCGCCGCCTGCTGTGGCCGATCAAGCAAAAGTATGGCGACAAGATTTCCTGGGCCGACCTGATCGTCCTGACCGGTAACGTCGCGCTGGAATCCATGGGCTTCAAGACCTTCGGTTTTTCCGGCGGCCGGCCTGACGTCTGGGAACCGGACGAGGATGTCTACTGGGGCTCGGAAAACAAATGGCTGGGCGGTGACGTGCGCTACGACAAGGCGCAAAAACCCGTGCAGGAACCCGGAGAAGGCCCGCTCGTTGCGGAACCTGGGAAAAACGAGGAGAGCCGCACCGATCAAGGCCGCAATCTGGAAAACCCTTTGGCGGCCGTGCAAATGGGCCTGATCTATGTGAACCCGGAAGGCCCGGAAGGCAACCCGGACCCGGTGGCCGCCGGCAAGGACATCCGTGAAACCTTCGGCCGCATGGCCATGAACGATGAGGAAACCGTGGCGCTGATCGCCGGCGGTCACGCGTTCGGCAAGACCCATGGCGCCGGCCCCGCCGACAACGTGGGTCCCGAGCCCGAAGCGGCTGGCCTGGAAGAACAGGGTCTGGGCTGGAGGAACAAATTCGGCAGCGGCAAAGGCCCGGACACTATCACCAGCGGCCTGGAAGTGACCTGGACCACCACGCCGACCCAGTGGAGCAACAACTTTCTCGAAAACGTGTTCGGCTTCGAATGGGAACTGACCAAGAGCCCCGCGGGCGCCCACCAATGGACGCCGAAAAACGGTGCCGGTGCCGGGATCATCCCCGACGCGCACGACCCGTCAAAACGCCGTAATCCAACCATGCTGACCACCGACCTGGCGCTGCGCTTCGACCCGATCTACGAGCCGATTTCCCGGCGTTTCCTGGAGAACCCCGATCAACTGGCCGACGCCTTCGCCCGTGCCTGGTACAAGCTGATCCACCGCGACATGGGCCCGCTCTCACGCTACCTCGGCCCGGAAATGCCTAATGAAGAACTGCTGTGGCAAGACCCGATTCCTGCCGTCGATCATCCACTGGTCGACGACAGTGACGTCGCGGCCCTGAAAAGCAAGCTGCTGGCCTCGGGCCTGTCGGTCTCGCAACTGGTCTCGACGGCGTGGGCGGCGGCGTCCACCTTCCGCGGTTCGGACAAACGCGGCGGTGCCAACGGCGGGCGTTTGCGCCTGGCCCCACAGAAGTTCTGGCAGGCCAACCAGCCCGACCAACTGGGGAACGTGCTGGCGAAACTCGAGGGTATCCAGCAGGAGTTCAACGCCGGTGGCAAGAAAATCTCCCTCGCCGACCTGATCGTCCTCGGCGGCTGTGCAGGTGTTGAACAAGCCGCGAAAAATGCCGGGCACACGATCACGGTGCCGTTCACGCCCGGGCGCATGGACGCTTCCCAGGAACAGACCGATGTCGAGTCGTTCGGTTTTCTCGAACCGATCGCCGATGGCTTCCGCAATTACCTCAAGGGCAGGTACAGCGTATCGGCGGAGTCGCTGTTGATCGACAAGGCGCAGTTGCTGACCCTGACCGCGCCGGAAATGACCGTGCTGATCGGCGGTCTGCGCGTGCTCAAGACCAACGCCGGAAACACCTCCCACGGCGTCTTCACCACGCGGCCCGAGGCACTGACCACCGACTTCTTCACCAACCTGCTGGACATGGGCGTGGAGTGGAAACCGGTGTCGGACGCCCAGGAAGAGTTTGAAGCGAGCGATCGCAAGACCGGCCAGAAAAAGTGGACGGGCACCCGAGTCGACCTGGTCTTCGGCTCCAACTCGCAATTGCGCGCGCTGTCGGAGTTCTATGCCAGTAATGGCGAGGAGAAGTTCATCAAGGACTTCGTGGCGGCCTGGACCAAGGTGATGAACCTTGACCGCTTCGACCTGAAGTGAGCTGAACTGCGAGGGGTGAGTTGGCGAGCGCGCAGCCTTTGACTGCGCGCTCGCCGATCACTCAGTGGGGCGCGCGGTGGATGGTCTTGAGCAGGTCTTCGGGGCTGATGTGCCCGACGACCTGTTGCACGCTGCCCGGTTGCGGCAGATCGAGGATGTGCCCCTTCATCTTGCCGATCACGTGCATTTCGCAAGGCTTGCAGTCGAATTTCAACGTGAGCACTTCGTCGCCGTGGATCAACTGCATCGGCGCGACCTTGGTGCGCACGCCCGTCACGCCCTTGGCCTGCTTGGGGCACAGGTTGAAGGAGAACCGCAGGCAGTGCTTGGTGATCATCACCGGTACTTCGCCCGTCTCTTCATGGGCCTCGTAGGCCGCATCGATCAGCTTGACCCCGTGACGGTGATAGAAGTCGCGGGCCTTCTGGTTGTAGACGTTGGCCAGGAACGACAGGTGCGATTCCGGGTACACCGGTGGCGGTGTGGTCTCGGCTTTACGGCCACCCCGTGGATGGGCCGCGATGCGCGCCACGGTGAGTGCTTCGATCACTTCGCGGCGCAAGGCCTTGAGCTGCGAGTTGGGAATGAAAAACGCCTGCGGCGCGTCCAGCTTGATGTTGGTGGCGTGGTACTCGGTGGTGCCCAGTTGGCCGAGCAGATCGTGCAGCTGCTCCAGGGCCTGCTCCGGCTTGTTGGCCACGCCGAACGGACCATCCAGGGCCACACTGGCGCTGATGCCCTCTTCGCTGGTGGCAATCAGTTCCAGGCGCTCTTCACGCAGGTGTGCCACCCAGGAAAGACCGATCCGGCGCTCGGCGGAGGTCTTTTGCAGCGCCTGGGCCCAGTTGTGATCCAGGTTGCGGCTCAACGGGTGATTCGGGCGCAACTGGTGCAAGCCCTTGGGCATCTCGTTCGGCTCGACGCGGTAGCGATAGCGTTTCTCGCCGTCTTCTTCGAATTCACCTTTTGGCTCGGCGATGTTGGTCCGCCAGCCCACCACTTCACGCTTGACCAGGACGTTGAGGCCGTCACCGTTGGACAGCGGCTCGTGGGTGACCACCAGCAGATCGCGCTTGCCGACTTTTTCCACCACGCCCACCGGCAGGCCGGTGAAGGTCGGCGAGTCGAAGGCGCCGATGTCGATCTTGCGCTCGCTGACGAAGTAGTCGGTGCTGCCACGGTGGAAGGTCTTGTCCGGATCAGGCAGGAAGAAATGCGCGGTGCGGCCGCTGGACGCGCGGGCCAGGTCCGGGCGGTCTTCGAGCACAGCGTCCAGGCGCTGGCGGTAATAGGCGGTGATGTTCTTCACGTAGCCCATGTCCTTGTAGCGCCCTTCGATCTTGAACGAGCGCACGCCAGCTTCCACCAGGGCGCGGATGTTGGCGCTCTGGTTGTTGTCCTTCATCGACAGCAGGTGCTTCTCGTAGGCGATCACCCCGCCCTTCTCGTCCTTGAGGGTATACGGCAGGCGGCAGGCCTGGGAGCAGTCGCCGCGGTTGGCACTGCGGCCGGTGTGGGCGTGGGAAATGTTGCACTGGCCGGAGAACGCCACGCACAGCGCACCGTGGATGAAGAACTCGATCGCCGCGTCGGTTTCGTCGGCGATGGCGCTAATTTCCTGCAGGTTCAGCTCGCGGGCCAGTACCAGTTGCGAGAAACCGGCCTGGTCGAGGAACTTCGCCCGCTCCAGGGTGCGGATGTCGGTCTGGGTGCTGGCATGCAGCTCGATCGGCGGGATGTCCAGTTCCATCACGCCCAGGTCCTGGACGATCAGCGCGTCGACACCGGCATCGTACAGTTCGTGGATCAGCTTGCGGGCCGGCTCCAGCTCGTTGTCGTGCAGGATGGTGTTGATGGTGGTGAATACCCGGGCGTGGTAGCGATGGGCGAACTCCACCAGGGCGGCGATATCGTTCACCTCGTTGCAGGCGTTATGCCGGGCGCCGAAGCTCGGGCCGCCGAGGTAGACGGCATCAGCGCCATGCAGGATGGCCTCGCGGGCGATCGCCACGTCACGGGCGGGGCTGAGCAATTCCAGGTGATGTTTGGGCAGGGACATAATATTTTTTAGTCAGGCTGTCACGGTCGAGGCGCGCATTGTAGCGGTGAAATGCCTGAGGGGCACCCGTGTACTGCCAGGTGGCGGCTTCCGGATACCCAGATGCATCTGCGCGTACCACAAACCCCTTGTAGGAGCTGGCTTGCCAGCGAAGGCGGCCTTGAGTATTGCGTTGCTCTTTCTGGCCTCTTCGCTAGCAAGCCAGCTCCTACAGTTTCGCGTGTGGGATTACGATCAGGCTTTGGCAGCCATTGCGGTGACTTCCACCCGCATCCCTTCGACCGCCAACGACGCCACGCCCACCGCAGCGCGCACCGGCCACGGTTTGGCGAAGAAGCGCTTGTAGACCTCGTTGAACGCGGCGCGGTCGGCCATGTCGGTGAGGTAGATGGTCAGGTGCAGCACCCGGTCCATGGAACTGCCGGCGCGCTCCAGCGCCACTTTCAGCGCTTGCAGAGTGCACTCGCTTTGCAGGGTGATATCGCCCAGTTCAAGGCTGCCATCGGCACGGGTCGGAATCTGGGTGGAGACCAGCATGCCGGCGAAACCGGCGACGTCTGAGGAAATGGAGTCCGCATTGGGATCGGGAACGAAGGTCAGGTCTTGGTTTGCCATGGGGGTCTCTTGCTTGAGGTGGTAAGTCGGCGGCGCGCGCATGTCAGCAGCGGCATGCACGGCGCAACGCCTGTTGCGCCGCCAGTTTACGGAACCGTCACGCCACCCGCTCGATTTTATCCGCACCACGCTTCTTGCCGTCGCCATTGCCGCGCATCATCACCCAGCGCACCACCTTGTTCCAGACATACGCCACCGCCACGCCACCGACGACGGCGAGCACCACCGCGAGCAGCGGATAATCGCCGAGGCGCCGGGCCACCGACAGGAACTGGAAGTGCGTCAAGTAGATATACAGGGTCGAGGAGGCAATCAACGCCATGCCCCGCGCCATCAGACCGGGTACGGGAATGGACCGGACCCAGATCACCAGGAGCGCGGCAGGCAGGGCAATATCGAAATGGCTCCAGATCTCGCCGGCGAACGGTCCATACCCCAACATGGCCACCATGTCCTGCCAACCCACCACCAGGACGGCAACGGCACTGACGATCCACTTCTGGGTGGTCGTACTGGCACTGTGAATGGCCATGCCGAGCACCATGATCGCCAGGTAATGCTGTGGCACCCGATTGAACAGCGCGCTCGCATCGAACACATAGAGACTGATCAGCACGTCAGCCACCGCCAACACGCATGACGCGATGACAAAACAACGAAACGGGTCTGCACTGATGATGTTTCTCACGCGCTCGAACGACAGCGCGAACCCGATGATCACCAGCATCTGCACCAGCAGTTCTATGTACCAATAGGTGAAGACACCGACGCTATCCGCTGTAAACCAATTGGAAATCAGCAACAGTGATTGCCAATGCACTTTGTCGAACAGCAGTTGCACCAACACCGTGTACAGGATCGTTGGCACCGCGATACTGGCAACGGACTTCACCAGCGTGCGCACGCTCCCGTACTCATTGATGGCCTTGAACTGAAACCTGGCCAGGCTGACCCCGGAAATCAGGAACAGGGCCATGGTTTCGCCGAACACCGGCCACGGTGAATACACATTGAAATGCCCCATCACAATCAACACGATGGACACCACGCGTAAAAACACCGGCACTTCCATGGCCCGGATCGAAAACCGCGAGGCCTTGGTGTCGCTGGCCAGTTCACACAATTCAACGACCGGGATCATTTCCCATTGATCGGGCAGATGGCCGATCAGCTCTTCCAGCACCATGGAAGCCTGCACAAACGAGAGTGAATCCCCGCCCAACTCAACGAACGTCAACTGCGGATCGATGCGCGGCACTTCAAGAATTTCCGCCCATGCCTGGGACAACTTGAGCGCCAGCGGCGACAGGTCCTGGCTGGCATTGACGGGGGCCGCCTGGCTATCGACCAGCGCCTGCAATGCCCGCTTGTCAATCTTGCCGTTGGGCGTCAGTGGAATGGACTCCACGAACACGAACAACGCCGGCACCATGTAGTCGGGCAGCGCCTGCCCCACCTGCTCACGCAGTTCAACCGCTGCAACCGGCTTGGCTGCAACGCAGCAGGCCACCAGCTTCACGTTCGAACGGTCGTTGTCGGCCAGCACCACGCACTGTTTGATCCGCGGATGCCTGGAGATCGCACCTTCGATTTCAGCGAGCTCGATGCGATGGCCGCGAATCTTCACCTGGCTGTCGCCGCGCCCCCGGAACATGACACTGCCATCGGCCAGATAAGTGCCCAGGTCGCCGGTTCGATAGCAGATGTCACCCTCGGCCCGGGTAAAGGGGTTGACCACGAACTTTTCCTTGGTCAGCGCTGCATCACCGTAGTAACCCAGGGACAGATACGGGCAGCGTATCAGGATCTCCCCGACTTCGCCTTCGCCGACCAGCCGATCGGCCTCATTGACCAGCAACAGTTGCGCGCCTTCGATACCTTTGCCCAGCGGGATCCTTGAATTGTCGAGCGCAGGATCGATCTGATGGTAAGCCATCGCCTGGGGCGTTTCGGTCGTGCCGTAGAAGTTGACGCTGATGGCGTTGGGGGCGATGGCGCAGATTTGCTGGTACAGGGTGTTGCTCAAGGCATCCCCGCCCCAGAACAGGTAGCGCAGGTCATCGAACTGCAAGCCACTGATCTTCGCCCCGGTTTCAATGAGTTTGCCCAAGGGCGGCGTGAGGTGAATGACGGAGATCCCGTGCTGGTGTATCCATTTGGCCAATGCGGCTGGATCGATAACGGTCGACTGGGCCGGGATCACGACCTTTGCGCCAATGGACAGCGGCGTGAACACGTCCCTGTAGACCGGGTCGTGACCCAGCCCTGACAGCAGGGAAAAGCAACTGTCCCTGGTCAACGAATGACGCTGGCTATGCCATTCGATGAAATGCACCAGGGGCGAGTGATGGGTGACAATCCCCTTCGGCTCGCCGGTACTGCCCGAGGTGAAGGTGATATAGGCCGGGTCTCCAGGATTGACCTCTGGCAAGCCCCTTGGCTCGACGGCGAAGGCCTTCAGCACGTCGCCGGGCATTTCAGGGATATTGACCACGCGTATCGCGGACGATCGCCGGGGATCGAGCTCGAACGCGGCCTCGCCGCAAACGAGGACAAAACTCGGCTCGAGCACCTGGATGATCTGCTCGATGCGCGCACGGGGATAGGCCATGTCGGCAACGGTGAAGGTCAAGCCGGCGCGCGAGGCACCGAGCATGGCGTACACCAGCCCCGCACAGCGCCCGGAGACGATCACCACCCGGTCGGATGGCCTCGCGCCCTGTTCAAGCAGAAAGCCCGCCAGGCGCTGGCTGATCGCTTCCAGTTCGCCGTAGCTGCACGTGGCGTGTTGGGAAACCACCGCCACGGCATCGGGCGTGCGTCCGGCGTGCTGCAGGAAGTCCATGAAAATCGGACGTTCGACACAATACTCCAGGTCCAGCGTCGGGTTTGGGCGCGCATCCTGCATATTATTGATCGACTCCCCAGGGCCTGTACGAGGTAGACACGACGGGACGCTGGCAAACCAGAGACTCCCCCCAAGAAGCTAGCACAGCTGCCGTGGCCCGCCAGTGCGCCGGCCAACATACGCTGGCCGCGTTATCCTCTCCACTGCCGGGGACTGACCCCGGTCTTGCGGCGAAACGCCCGGGCCAGTGCCGAAGAGCTTTCATAACCGACCTCTTCGGCGATCCATCGGGGCTTGCCCGACCACCCGTTTGAAGTGTTCGGCGAAACTGGCCCTGGACATGTTGGCCGCCACCGCCAGTTCGGCCACGCTCCAGGCCTTGCCGGGCATCTCGTGCATTTGGTTCAAGGGGCGCGCCAGGCGCAGATCGGCCAGGCCGGCCATCATGCCCGCTGCAGATCGCGAGTGCTCAGGATGTGGCGCATCAACAGGATCAAAACGCTGACCCACGACCTGAACAACGTCGCCCTGACCGATATCGATTTTCCGGCTATCGACGGCTGAACCACCCTGCTGCTGGCTTGCCAGCGATAGCGGTGTAACGGCCACCATCGCATCGCCAGCAAGCCGGCTCCTACAGATGCGCGTAATGCCCCAGATCCAACAGCATCCACAAATCCTGTAGAAGCTGGCTTGCCAG
>NZ_JAXDEO010000108.1:0-9210 GCF_035064975.1 Pseudomonas sp. YuFO20 | reverse complement strand
CAAAAGATCGCAGCCTGCGGCAGCTCCTACAGGGGGCGTATGCTTTTCAAAGGCCAGAAACGCAAAAACCCGCTTTCGCGGGTTTCTGTGAAATCCAAGGCCGTAACCTTGAATTTGAATTGGTGCCCAGAAGAAGACTCGAACTTCCACGACCTTGCGGTCACCAGCACCTGAAGCTGGCGTGTCTACCAATTTCACCATCTGGGCATTTCTTCTTCAGCGTTGCCGCTGTTGATGTGGCGCACTATACGGAGCGCAATTTGATCTGTAAACCCCTGATTTAAAATTATTAAATCAGATCTCAAAAATGCTTGAACCAGATCTCGAAAATGCAAAAACCCGCTTTCGCGGGTTTTTGTGTGAGCCTTGAAATTGAACTAATCTCAAGCTCGAAATTGGTGCCCAGAAGAAGACTCGAACTTCCACGACCTTGCGGTCACCAGCACCTGAAGCTGGCGTGTCTACCAATTTCACCATCTGGGCAGTATCGGCAACGTTGTCCGTCGTCGATGGCGCGCACTATACGGAGCGTCTTTTTAACTGTAAACCCCCGACACCAAAAAAACCTGAAAAATTTCACCAGTGGTATTCAAATCAACATTCTGGTGTCGATACAGGGCTTTAGATGGGGCGTCTTAGCCTGAAATTTCCCGTTTCATTACGCCTATGCCAAACTAACCCGTATATAGACAAGGTGAAAACTCTCTAATGGCCGATTGGCAGTCCCTCGATCCCGAGGCCGCTCGTGAAGCGGAAAAATATGAAAACCCCATTCCTAGCCGCGAACTGATCCTTCAGCACCTTGCTGATCGGGGTTCGCCTGCTAACCGCGAGCAACTGGTCGAAGAGTTTGGTCTGACCACGGAAGACCAGATCGAAGCCCTGCGCCGCCGCCTGCGCGCCATGGAGCGCGATGCTCAACTCATCTATACCCGTCGCGGCACGTATGCGCCGGTGGACAAGCTCGACCTGATCCTGGGTCGCATCAGCGGTCACCGTGACGGCTTCGGTTTCCTGGTGCCGGACGACGGCAGCGACGACCTGTTCATGAGCCCGGCGCAAATGCGCCTGGTGTTTGACGGTGACCGTGCGCTGGCGCGTGTTTCCGGGCTGGACCGTCGCGGTCGCCGCGAAGGCATGATCGTCGAAGTGGTGTCCCGTGCCCACGAGACCATCGTCGGTCGCTATTTCGAAGAAGGTGGTATCGGTTTCGTTGTCGCGGATAACCCGAAGATCCAGCAGGAAGTGCTGGTGACGCCGGGCCGTAACGCCAACGCGCAGGTCGGTCAGTTCGTTGAAGTGAAGATCACTCACTGGCCGACGCCACGCTTCCAGCCGCAAGGCGACGTGGTCGAAGTCGTGGGCAACTACATGGCGCCGGGCATGGAAATCGACGTTGCCCTGCGCACCTACGATATTCCTCACGTCTGGCCTGACGCCGTGCTCAAGGAAGCCGGCAAGCTCAAGCCGGAAGTCGAAGAGAAAGACAAAGAGAAACGCATCGACCTGCGTCACCTGCCGTTCGTCACCATCGACGGCGAAGATGCCCGCGACTTCGATGACGCGGTCTACTGCGAAGCCCGTCCGGGCAAGCTGCGCCTGTTCTCCGGCGGCTGGAAGTTGTACGTGGCGATTGCCGACGTATCCAGCTACGTGAAGCTCGGTTCGGCGCTGGATGCCGAGGCGCAGGTTCGCGGCAACTCGGTGTACTTCCCCGAGCGCGTGATTCCGATGCTGCCTGAGCAGTTGTCCAACGGCTTGTGCTCGCTGAACCCGCAGGTCGATCGCCTGGCCATGGTTTGCGAGATGACCATCTCCAAATCCGGCGAAATGACCGACTACTGCTTTTACGAAGCGGTGATCCACTCCCACGCCCGCCTGACCTACAACAAGGTCAGCGCGATGCTGGAAACGCCGAAAGCCACCGAAGCGCGCAAGCTGCGTGGCGAATACACCGACGTGGTGCCACACCTCAAACAGCTGTATTCGCTGTACAAGGTGTTGCTGGCGGCCCGTCACGTGCGTGGCGCGATCGATTTTGAAACCCAGGAAACCCGGATCATCTTCGGTTCCGAGCGCAAGATCGCGGAAATCCGTCCGACCATACGCAACGACGCGCACAAGCTGATCGAGGAATGCATGCTGGCGGCCAACGTGGCCACCGCCGAATTCCTCAAGAAGCACGAGATTCCTGCGTTGTACCGCGTGCACGACGGCCCGCCGCCGGAGCGCCTGGAAAAACTGCGCGCCTTCCTCGGCGAGCTCGGCCTGTCCCTGCACAAAGGCAAGGACGGCCCGTCGCCGAAGGATTACCAGGCGTTGCTGGCCGGCATCAAGGATCGTCCGGATTTCCACCTGATCCAGACCGTGATGCTGCGTTCGTTGAGCCAGGCGGTGTACAGCGCCGATAACCAGGGCCACTTCGGCCTGAATTACGAGGCGTACACCCACTTCACTTCGCCGATCCGCCGCTACCCGGACTTGCTCACGCACCGGGCGATCCGCAGCGTGATCCATTCCAAGCAGGACACTCCGCACGTTCGCCGTGCCGGTGCGATGACCATTCCGAAGGCGCGCATCTATCCGTACGATGAGGCGGCCCTGGAGCAGCTCGGCGAGCAGTGCTCGATGAGCGAGCGCCGTGCCGACGAGGCGACCCGCGATGTGGTGAACTGGCTCAAGTGCGAGTTCATGAAAGATCGCGTGGGCGAGTCGTTCCCGGGTGTGATCACTGCCGTCACCGGCTTTGGTCTGTTCGTCGAGCTGACCGACATCTACGTCGAAGGCCTGGTGCACGTCACCGCGCTGCCGGGCGACTACTACCACTTCGACCCTGTGCACCACCGCCTGGCCGGTGAGCGTACCGGTCGCAGTTTCCGCCTGGGCGACACCGTTGAAGTGCGGGTCATGCGCGTCGACCTCGACGAGCGCAAGATCGACTTCGAGATGGCTGAAAAAACCATCAGCGCGCCGATCGGCCGCAAAAAACGCGGCGCCGAAACAGCAGCACCTACCGGCAAAGCCGAAGCAGAGCCGGCCCCGGCGAAAACCGGTCGTCGTCCTGCCAAGGAAAAGGCAGTCGAGGCTTATCGCCCGAGTGATGCGGCGGCGAAAAACGCCGAAGTGCGCAAGAGCCGTGAAATGAAGCAGGCGTTGCTCGCCGGCGCGAAAAGCGGCGGTAAAGCGGCGTCTGCGGGAAAGACCGGACGGTCGGCGCCTGAAAAGGCTGCCGGCGGCAAGCCAGCCAAACCGAGCAAACATCGTAAAGGCCCGCCAAAAGCGGGCTCGGCCCCAGCCAAAAGCGGCGGGGCGCGTAAACCTAAGGCCAAGCCATGAGTCAGTTGGAAAAAATCTATGGCGTGCATGCTGTAGAAGCGTTGTTGCGTCATCACCCGAAACGCGTCAAGCAGATCTGGCTGGCCGAAGGTCGCAATGACCCTCGGGTCCAGACGCTGATTGAGCTGGCCAACGAAAACCGCGTCCAGGTCGGCCAGGCCGAGCGCCGCGAAATGGACGCCTGGGTTGAAGGCGTGCACCAGGGCGTGGTCGCGGACGTGAGTCCGAGCCAGGTCTGGGGCGAGGCGATGCTTGACGAGTTGCTTGATCGCACCGACGGCGCGCCGTTGTTGCTGGTGCTCGACGGTGTGACCGATCCGCACAACCTTGGCGCCTGCCTGCGTTCCGCCGATGCGGCGGGCGCGCTGGCCGTGATCGTGCCGAAGGACAAGTCAGCGACCCTGACGCCGGTTGTACGAAAAATCGCCTGCGGTGCGGCGGAAGTGATTCCGTTGGTGGCCGTGACCAACCTGGCGCGCACCCTGGAAAAACTCCAGCAGCGTGGTTTGTGGGTTGTCGGTACGGCCGGGGAAGCCGAGGTCAGCCTGTATGACCAGGACCTGACCGGCCCGACCATCCTGATCATGGGCGCCGAAGGCAAAGGCATGCGTCGCCTGACCCGCGAGCATTGCGACTACCTGGTGAACCTGCCGATGGCCGGTAGCGTCAGCAGTCTCAACGTGTCCGTGGCGACGGGCGTGTGCCTGTTCGAAGCGCAGCGCCAACGCAGCGTCAAGGCCAAGGCTGCCGCCAAAAAATCCTGAGCTGAACGCACATCCGTTGTAGGAGCTGGCTTGCCAGCGAAAGCGGAGCAACATTCAGCAACGATGCTGGATTGAATGCCGCTTTCGCGGGCAAGCCCGCTCCTACAGTGTTTTGTGGTGTGGCATGAATTGGGGGTTGTTCAAATAATCACCAATTCCCTTGCGCCTCCCACGCCCCTTCTCTACAATTGCGCCCCTTGCTGTGATGGCAGGCACCCACGTGTCTAGCGTCCTCAAGTCCATAAGTGTCATTCACTCCTTGTCTGACCGCTTTTGAGCGGCAGGCTACAACCCGTAAGGAGCATTCATGCGTCATTACGAAATCATCTTTTTGGTCCACCCGGATCAAAGCGAGCAAGTCGGCGGCATGGTTGAGCGTTACACCAAGCTGATCGAAGAAGACGGCGGCAAAATCCACCGTCTGGAAGATTGGGGCCGTCGTCAACTGGCCTACGCAATCAACAATGTTCACAAGGCTCACTACGTGATGCTGAACGTTGAGTGCACTGGCAAGGCCCTGGCCGAGCTGGAAGACAACTTCCGCTACAACGATGCAGTGATCCGTAACCTGGTCATCCGTCGCGAAGAAGCCGTTACCGGCCAATCCGAGATGCTCAAGGCTGAAGAAAACCGCAGTGAGCGCCGTGAGCGTCGCGACCGTCCTGAGCACGAAGGCGCTGAAAGCGCTGACAGTGATGACAGCGACAACAGCGATAACGCTGACGAGTAATCCACGGACCTTTTAAGGAGCCTATCAAATGGCACGTTTCTTCCGTCGTCGTAAATTCTGCCGCTTCACCGCTGAAGACGTGAAAGAGATCGATTACAAAGATCTCAACACTCTGAAAGCCTACGTATCCGAGACCGGCAAAATCGTTCCAAGCCGCATCACCGGTACCAAAGCACGTTATCAGCGTCAGCTGGCCACCGCTATCAAGCGCGCCCGCTTCCTGGCCCTGCTGGCCTACACCGACAGCCACGGCCGCTGAGACCGGGCAGTCGACACGTAGCAAAGGATTGAATGTATGCGTGCCTTAGCTGAGTTCATCATGCGGGGCCGTATGCAGGCCACTCTCGTAGTGGCTGGATGCGCGGCATTGCCGTTGTTGTATTGGTTGGGTGCTGCCGCCGGATGCCTTGTGCTCCTGCGGCGCGGATTGAAGGACGCCCTTGGCGTTCTTGCTCTGGGACTGCTGCCGGCATTGATCTGGTGGCTTTACTCCGACGACCCACGGGCACTTCTGGTGCTGCTGGGGTCTGCGAGCCTTGCGTTGGTTTTGCGCGCAAGCGAGTCCTGGAACCGCGTGCTGCTGGTCAGCATAGCGATGGGAGTGGTGTTTTCAGTGGTGCTGGGGATGGCTTTTGGTCCCCAGATCGAGATGCTGGCGCAGGCTTTGATAAAAGTCATGCCGTCGCTACTCGGTGATGTCTACCAGCAGATGTCGGTAGACGAGCAAGCGCGTTTCGCGTCCCTGATTACACCGATCCTGACCGGCCTGATTGCGGCCCTGTTGCAAATCGTCAGTGTGCTGAGCCTGATTGTCGGGCGCTACTGGCAGGCGTTGTTGTACAACCCCGGTGGTTTTGGTCGCGAGTTTCGCGCCGTCCGAATCCCGCTGGGTCCCGCGATGTTGCTGCTGGCGGGCATGGTTGTGTCACCGAATCTCGGTGTCCAGATGTCCATGCTTGTACCGTTGTGCAGCGTACCGCTGGTTTTCGCCGGGCTGGCCCTGATTCACGGGCTGGTGGCGCAAAAGCGACTGGCCAAATTCTGGCTGGTGGGGTTGTACGTCACGCTGTTGCTGTTCATGCAGCTGATCTATCCGTTGCTGGTGGTCCTGGCCATCGTCGACAGCCTGATTGATTTTCGCGGTCGTCTGGCGCCGAAAGACGCCGATGATGCGAACGGTGAAGGTTAAAAGTTAAGAGGATTTTCACATGCAACTGATCCTTCTGGAAAAAGTCACCAACCTGGGCAACCTGGGTGACAAAGTGAACGTTAAGGCTGGTTACGGTCGTAACTACCTGCTGCCTTACGGCAAAGCTACCGCTGCGACCCCAGCCAACCTGGCTGCGTTCGAAGAGCGTCGTGCCGAGCTGGAAAAAGCCGCAGCAGATCGTAAATCGTCGGCTGAAAGCCGCGCTGCCCAACTGGCCGAGCTGGAAGTGACCATCACTGCCACCGCTGGCGACGAAGGCAAGCTGTTCGGTTCGATCGGTACTCACGACATCGCTGACGCACTGACCGCCTCCGGCGTTGAAGTAGCGAAAAGCGAAGTTCGTCTGCCGAACGGCACTATCCGTAACGTAGGTGAATTCGACGTAGCCGTGCACCTGCACGCCGAAGTTGAAGCCACCGTACGCGTTGTCGTGGTAGCAGCTTAAGCAGCACTTGTCGGCTGGCACCCTCGGGTGCTTGTCGGTAACATCGGGCACGATCCTGTTCACAGGTCGTGCCCTTTGTCTTTCTGGTAACACCTGTTTTCAAACCCCTGCTTTTCCTCAACAAACCAAGTGGCCATGAACGAAATTTCCGCTCCTGAGCAATACGATCTGCAAACCGCCGCGCTGAAGGTGCCGCCGCATTCCATCGAAGCCGAACAGGCTGTACTCGGTGGTCTGATGCTGGACAACAACGCTTGGGAGCGCGTGCTCGATCAAGTCTCCGACGGCGATTTCTATCGACATGACCACCGCCTGATCTTCCGTGCGATCGCCAAGCTGGCCGATCAAAACATGCCGATCGACGTCGTGACCCTGTCCGAGCAACTGGACAAGGAAGGCCAGACGTCCCAGGTCGGCGGCCTTGGTTACCTGGGCGAACTGGCGAAAAACACGCCATCGGTCGCCAACATCAAGGCCTATGCGCAGATCGTTCGTGAGCGGGCCACCTTGCGCCAGCTGATCGGCATCAGCACCGAAATCGCCGATAGCGCGTTCAACCCGGAAGGCCGTACCGCCGCCGAGATTCTCGACGAGGCCGAGCGGCAGATCTTCCAGATCGCCGAGGCCCGGCCGAAAACCGGTGGCCCGGTGGGTGTGAATGACCTGTTGACCAAGGCCATCGACCGCATCGACACCCTGTTCAACACCGACAACGCCATCACCGGCCTGTCCACTGGCTATACCGACCTCGACGAGAAGACCAGCGGCCTGCAGCCGGCCGACTTGATCATCGTCGCCGGCCGTCCGTCCATGGGTAAGACCACCTTTGCCATGAACCTGGTGGAAAACGCCGTGTTGCGCAGCGAGAAGGCGGTTCTGGTTTACTCGCTGGAGATGCCAGGCGAATCGCTGATCATGCGTATGCTGTCGTCCCTGGGGCGTATCGACCAGACCAAGGTCCGTTCCGGTCAGCTGGAAGACGACGATTGGCCACGCCTGACCTCAGCGGTCAACCTGCTCAACGATCGCAAGCTGTTCATCGACGATACCGCGGGCATCAGTCCGTCGGAAATGCGTGCGCGGACCCGGCGTCTGGTGCGTGAGCATGGCGAAGTCGGCCTGATCATGATCGACTACCTGCAGCTGATGCAGATCCCGGGTTCCAGCGGTGACAACCGAACCAACGAGATTTCCGAGATCTCCCGGTCCCTGAAAGCCCTGGCCAAGGAATTCAACTGCCCGGTGGTGGCACTGTCCCAGCTCAACCGTTCCCTGGAACAACGCCCGAACAAGCGCCCGGTGAACTCCGACTTGCGCGAATCCGGAGCGATCGAGCAGGACGCCGACGTGATCATGTTCGTGTATCGCGACGAGGTGTATCACCCCGAGACCGAGCACAAGGGCATTGCCGAAATCATCATCGGCAAGCAGCGGAACGGGCCGATCGGCTTTATTCGCCTGGCCTTTATCGGCAAGTACACGCGGTTCGAGAACCTGGCGCCGGGTAGCTATAACTTCGACGACGACGAATAAGTTATATGGCGTCCTGAAGGGCCCCATCGCTGGCAAGCCAGCGCCTGCAGGGGGCGCGTCGTACCTGTAGGAGCAAGCTTGCTCGCGATAGGGGCGACGCAATTTCCGACCACAGCCGTCGGAATTGGTCAAAATTTGTGCTATATTCCGCGCCCGCGAAATTCAATGAAAGCCAACACCGGTTATCGACATGCAAGCAGCCAAGCCGTTATTTGACTATCCCAAGTACTGGGCCGAATGTTTCGGGCCAGCGCCATTCCTGCCCATGAGCAGGGAGGAGATGGATCAGCTTGGCTGGGATTCCTGCGACATCATCATCGTCACCGGTGATGCGTACGTCGATCACCCGTCGTTCGGCATGGCGATCATCGGCCGGCTGCTGGAGTCCCAGGGCTTCCGCGTCGGCATCATTGCCCAGCCGAACTGGCAGTCCAAAGACGACTTCATGAAGCTCGGCGAGCCGAACCTGTTCTTCGGTGTCGCGGCCGGCAACATGGACTCGATGATCAACCGCTACACCGCCGACAAGAAAATCCGTTCCGATGACGCCTACACCCCAGGTGGCATGGCGGGCAAACGTCCGGACCGCGCGAGCCTGGTGTACAGCCAGCGCTGCAAGGAAGCTTACAAAAACGTGCCGATCGTTCTTGGCGGCATCGAAGCGTCCCTGCGCCGCATCGCCCACTACGATTACTGGCAGGACCGGGTACGCAACTCGATCCTGATCGACGCCTGCGCCGACATCCTGCTCTACGGCAACGCCGAGCGTGCGATCGTCGAAGTCGCCCAGCGCTTGTCCTACGGTCACAAGATCGAAGACATCACCGACGTGCGCGGCACCGCGTTCATCCGTCGTGACACGCCAAAAGACTGGTACGAAGTCGACTCCACGCGCATCGACCGTCCGGGCAAGATCGACAAGATCATCAACCCGTACGTCAACACCCAGGACACTCAGGCCTGCGCCATCGAGCAGGAAAAAGGTCCGGTTGAGGATCCGCAGGAAGCCAAGGTCGTGCAGATCCTGGCAAGCCCGAAGATGACCCGCGACAAGACGGTGATCCGCCTGCCGTCGGTGGAAAAGGTCCGCAACGACGCGGTGCTCTACGCCCACGCCAACCGCGTGCTGCACCTGGAAACCAACCCGGGCAACGCCCGTGCCCTGGTCCAGAAGCCAGGGGTGTCGAGGGCT
>NZ_JAXDEO010000107.1:0-9588 GCF_035064975.1 Pseudomonas sp. YuFO20 | reverse complement strand
CCAGCCATTGCCGAAACCGCTGTCGGCGGTATTGAGCGGGTTGAAAGTCAGCTGTAGGGGAACTACCGGGCCACAGAGATTATTGGCCTTGAGTTCGGGCAATGAAATGGCGCAGGTGGCTTGCCCGGTGCGCGGGTCGACCTGGCTTTGGATGAAACTCATGAAGTTGAAGGCGTTGGACTGTATGGAGGTGGACGTGCTCATGGACGGCGCCTCGTAGTTTGGCGTGAAGACGAAAAGATGAAGCTGGCGGGAAAATGCGTGGGCATCATCAGTAAACCGGCTGAGAGCGTTCGATATAAACGCAGCTGATCTGTTCATCCCAGGACTCGTGGACATCCGGCACCGGCCAGCGGTCCTCAATGCGAATAAACTTTTTCGGAACCAGATAGCCGGGATCCAGCTTTCTAAAGTCATCGAAGTTCATCGTTGCAGGTGGGTTGGGGCTGGGGTTACTCCAGTCTGTGGGTTGTTTGACTGTTTTGAGTTTTACGAAGAAATTTCCTTGCACTTTAGCATCTGAGCAAACTTCAGTTCTATAAAAATGAATGAGCGTAGCCGAGGGAATGTTTTCCAGGCTGAAACTGGCAACTTGATTGTTAGTGCAGCTCTGGGAGTCATCAGCAAGGTCAAAGAATTGTTTGGTTTCCGGCACGGACAACATGCAATGCTTATTGCCGTCGCCGTCGTAGAAAATAATCTGCCCATAGGCGCCCTTTGGTTCGGCTTGTTTGTTGGCAGCTGTTGGTGTTGATGCAACAGCGCTTGCCCCTAAAAACGTTATGCATGCGCAGGCAGTAGCCGCAAGTAGTGCTCTGGAATAATTCATTATCGAACGCCTCAAAAAGATTCGGGTGGCAACAACGTGATTTGCTCCTGCCCGACTTTAGCACTCATGGCGTGTTTGACAACCTAGCAGTTCTGCTAGTACCCACGGTAGTAAATCAGGCGTAAAACACAGGGCAAGATTCGAATTTCCCGGTGGATTCAAGCTCCACCCATTTGCATTAGCGTGAGGACTACCACTATGCCAGCGGGCGATCTAAAGGCGCCGATCATTCCACTGTTGATCAATAATACAATTGATCCGGATGCTCTGAGCGGAGGGCCACTTGATACCTATGCCAAATACACTAACCCAGTGCTTGGCGATACTCTTTATCAGAGCTGGCTGGGGCTGGCAGAGGACGGAACACCAGTAGACGTCAAGGACATTCCGATCCCTGTCGACCCGTTAAATGAGGGGCCGTTGGGATTCCAGATGCAGGTCGCCAATCACTTTGTGCAGCGATTGAACAAGGGGCAGGTGTTCTATTCTTTTTTTCTGGACCGCGTCACCGGAGAGGACAGGGAAGAATCCAAGCGGATCCATTTTGGTATCGGCAAATTTGGCCTGTTATCCGGCCCCCAGATAAAAGAGTCCCATGACCTCCAACTGGACCCCGACGCAATTGACGGCAACATGACAATCGCGGTGGTGCCTTTTACCGAGGCGTCCAATGGTGATGTGGTCAGGTTGATCTGGAAGGGCGTGCGTGCTGACTGCAGCGACGGCCCTCCCGTGAACATACCACCCAAAACCTTGAGCGATAGCGATACCGACCCGACCAATAATCCAGGGCAGGTGCTGAGCTGGTTGGTTGCGAGGACGGCCGCCATGGGCGTACGTGGGGGCAAGATCATCCTGCGGTTCGAGATCACCTATGCATCGTCCGGCGCACGGGCTGACACCGTCTCGGCCGAGCGCACGATCCTGGTGACGCCACCTGCCGCTCCTGAGCTTCCCGAACTGAGTGTCAAGGACCTGGTCGGTGACGAGATTAATCCCGGGCTGTTCCCTGACGGTATTATTACGGTAGTTCCGGTCTATGAGGGGATTCGAGTGGGCGACGACGTGCTGGTATACGGCACGCGCACCGGATCGGGCAGTGGGCCGAACAAAAACACCATCCAGCACCTGAAGATCGACATTTCCAACATTGAGCGCGGCAGGATTGAAGTAACGCTCCCGAAGCAGTGGCTGATGGAAAACCGTGGTGCTGACGTCAACCTGGGTTACCAGTACGCGCGCGCCGATGCTTCCGGTTCCAGCGCTCTGTTGACGTTGAAGATACGGGAACCGTTGGTACTGCCTACCCCCACCGTGGATCGCAGTGTCGAGGTGGGCGGGCGCAATGAGTTGAATCCGATCCTGGCCATAGGCGGTGCCTACGTCGCGATTCCTGAAGCCGCCACAATTAATGACGGGGACAAGGTCACGGTCTACTGGAAGGGGGATGGGGACAGCGGCTCTTTTGAAACACAGGAACCAAGCCATCCCAAACCGATGAAGTTCAGAGTACCGCCCGAGGTACTACCGCCCAATTTCGGTAAGCAGGTTGAAGTGACTTACAGCGTCGGGGGCGAGGACGCCGAGGCACCTTTAAAGCTGTTTATCCGTCACCTCACCAGTCATCCCGGCATCGTCTGCGACAGAGCCCAGATCGGTTCACCGGCCACTTTGAAACTCTCGGATATTCCACCAGAAGGCGCGTTGTTGAGTGTTGACCTCTGGTCGTTCATTTCCACGAAGCAGAAAGTGCGCTTGTGGTTATCTGCCAGCGGCATGACGGACGACCGAGAAATTATTGCAGTACGTGATGTCAAGCCTGAAGAAGTAACCGCAGGGGTCCAGGCCCTGTTGTGGAAGTCTGACCTGGCCGATATTGCAATCAACAATACATTCACCTTGCGGGTCAGCGTGAGTTTCGATGGTGGGCAATCGACCATTACATTCAATAGACCTCTGGTACTGAAGCTACTGGCTTGATAGCGAGCGCAGTGTGTTATTTATTTTTTGGAGTTGCTGAATAATGAGTCAACTAACATTTGAGCAAATGGCAGACGAGATGCAAGGTAAATCCCTCACCTATGGTTGGGATGCCTGCGTATCGTACGATCAACGCGCAGCCAACAAGTTGTTGAGGGAGTTGTATATCGAGCGATTCAATACGGATGGCTATATCGAACCTGCATCAATGGTTGCGTCGTGGGGAGACGGTTCCTATCAGGAGCATATACATGATCTTGCACTCGATGCGCCAGTGTTGTCGTTCGAAAGTTCGGACCCCAGTCTTCCCGCCCGGGCGCGGCTGACCATGAACATGATCGGTGGGATGATCGTCAGTACTAAAAAGTATTCCGGCGGCGTTGTTTTTGTGTCGAAAATGATGAAAGTCCTGCCGATTGGCGGACCACAGTTATGGATGGATCAGCCCGTGACCAAGGGCGTGGTCACGGGGCCAGGAAAAGTGGAGATTGACCTGAAGAATGCCGATACGTTCAGGGCAAACTTTGTCTTCGGTGGCCTTGCCCAGGAAGACGTCGGAAAACGTTTCAAGGAGTACTTTGAGAAAGAAGTACCAGCTGACAAGAAGATATTCCCGCTGGGGTCGCTGTCCGGCGATTTGAATGGAGTGCTAACCCCCAAGAATTTCGAAATAAGGACAATGAAAGCAGACCCCAATGCCGTGCTTGGAGATGAAAGCTACAGCCGCGGCGCGGTGACATTGTTCATCACCTTGAAAGAAGGCGTGGACAGCTCCTATTTCCCTAATGCCAATTCGACGTTTCCGATTCCAGCAGATGGTGACGGTACCGAGTTTACAGGGTCAGTTTTGATTTCCAGTAAGGTTGTGTTTGAGAAACTGATAAAGTCTGCCGTAGAGCAAAGTGTTGGGGAAGGGTTGAGTCTTAAACTGGTACAATCGGGCAATGATATTGCTGCGTCGCTAGAGGCGACGGCGGGTGGGGGTAACAAAAAATTCCGTACGCCGGATTATGGATATCTGGGAAATACTGGGACTCCACATGTGACACATACACGTATTGATGAATTTCCCTATCGATTCAAAGTGGATGGGGGCGCGGGAAATGTGTTTAAAGTGGGGTCTGTCAAGGGGGCTTTGAATGTAACTTGGAACAGTGTGATCGGCGGCAAGCATATTACGCCAGGCGCTCTGGACAATTACCAGTACGATTATTCATGTCGTTATGATCTTGGCCTGGAATATACTGCTTTGATTGATTCCGAGGGTGAGATTGAATTAGGTAACAAGAAGACTGTCCTGGATACTAAAAATTGTCAGTTTGCGCATCCAGGGGACCTTTGGAACCAGAACGGCGAAAGCGCAACCAGAGGAACAATTGCATTTCAAGCCGACTCCATCGTTCGCGACGTACTCAACAGAATTCACATTCCTGGGATTAAAACATGGCTGCTTAGAAATATACTTTTCCCCGGACACAACGCCTTGCAACTGAGCGATGCCGTACTCCCAGGGGATCTGCTTGCATGCGGCAAGATTGATCCGCTTCGCACGACCACGGCGCTGTCTCCGTCGAACTCGACAATAGAGGCGGGCAGTAAACTGCAATTCACCCTGATGCCCAAGCCGGATAACGTTCAGTGGAGCGTAAAGGATGTCGACGGCAATCTCGCCGAACCGGGGGTGATCAGTCCAACCGGCGAATACACGGCGCCAACTGCGGATAAATTGCCTGATGGCTTTGTCACCGTCATTGTGACCGCGCAGGGCACTTTGGATGGAAAACCGGTGAAAAGCTCCGCGTTGGTCTCCGTGCTCCACAGTGCCATCGTGGTGAATCCGATATACGACAGCTGCGACCAAGGTGATACCAAAGTGTTGTCTGCCGAGGCAATGGGAGACGAAGTGTTGGAGTGGAAGATCGTAACCCCGCAATGGGGGTCAACCCTGGCACCGGTGGAAGGTGATCCAACTAAGCGTACGTATAAAGCGGGTGGAAGTGAAGATCTCGCTATTCCGTTTTCAGTGGACAAAATCGAGATTAAAAAGACCGTTAACGGTGTCGTCACTTCTGCCTTTATCCAAGTTTTGATTCATAACCTGCCGATCGGTACTCCACTCCTGATGACTGAGGAAAGTGACCCGTCGACAGGGTCCATTCAGTTTGAAGTGAGGGGCAAGAATGGTCCGATAGATCCAGGTCTGTTGGTCTGGAAATTGTTGAGTGGAGAGGGCACGTTCAATGATAAAACCGGTGAATATACCGAGCCAAAATCTCCGGCGCCGGGAAGTTTTATTGTTGTCTCGGCAACGCTGGAAGGTCCAATTAGTGACATTCACGCGGTCGCGGCGGTTCCGCTGCCACTGAGTAAGTACTCCGACCTGATTAAGGCAGTCAACCTCACACTTAGCGAAGGTTGATTTTATATAGCGCCAGCCATGTCAACGGGTGGTCGGCTCTTTTTCTGATTTTACGCACGGTAGACAACTCATGAATTATTCCCTGGATGAACTCACTCGCAGGATGCAAGGTAAATCGATTACTCTTGGCTGGGACGCCCTGGTGTTTATGAATCGGGCCAAGGTCAACAGCCTGTTAGAGCAGCAATATAATACCCGGTTTAATAGATCAAGTTTTTTGAAACGTATCTTTGGTAAGCCCGTAATGACGCCGGACGGTAAGGAATACCTCGATTTGAGCGGGCTGATATTGACCGCGCCGCGGATAGGGTTCCAAAAAGCCTCGTTGCGTAACTCTAGAGTGACGGCGACCATGGATATCGTGTCGGGCACGGTGTCTTATGTGCGCAAGGGCACCAATCAACTCCCCGGAGGTATCTTATACAGCTATGTGGTAAGTGCTCCTCAAAAGTATACCGTCACCATGGACATTGACCTGGCGGCCAGTAAAGGCACGGTCAATGAACAAGGCAAGGTGACTCTCGATTTCGGCGACGCGTATAACTGCCGCTGCAATCTGGTAAGCGAAGACAAATCCCAGGAATTGCTGGGGGACTTCTTCAAGGCTCTGTTCCTTGAACAGAAGCCGGAAGACCGTGTTTATATCCTGGGCATGCTGGACTTGCGCGATGTCGATTTGTTGGCACCGCGCTCATTCATCATCCGCACCATGGCCACCGAAGAAGGAAAGAATCTTGCCTCAGACGATTACGGTGAAGGCGCGGTGGTGCTGTGTGTCCAGACTAAAGGAAATCCGAAGCAGGGGACTGACCCGGCGGAAAGTGCGTTTGATTACTTGATTCCCAATAATCGGGACTCACAGGGAAAAGCGATTTATTCGGGTGCGCTGGTGATAGCCAGTCGCGCGTTGTTTGATTGGTATATCCAGTATCAGATTCAAAATAAAATTGCTCGAGGACTGAGATTGGAGCGCGGTTCTGAATCTAATTTTATCGCGCGAAAACTGTATGCGACTTCAGGTGAAATTGAATTAAGTGGGTTTTATAGAAGGTATGATAATCGGCCTGCTGCAGAGCATTATGAGTTGGCGAATAATGGGCCTGTTAGTTATAAATTTTATAACAGTTCCTCCGAGAATGGATTTAGAGTCTTTGCCAGCGAGGGTGCATTGTCAGTTTCGTGCACAGGATTGCAATATCTAAAATTTCTAATAAGGAATTGGCGCTGGATTGGTGAGACCACAATTAAATATTTCAACTTTGACGTGGCGTCAAATATTGATTATATTTATGATCCGGTAGTGGATTCGTCCACCAATATAATTACATTTAAAGCGCGACAAGGGAGTCTGAATGGGTCAGCTGTAAAAATTGATTGTAGTGTGCTCGACAGTCATGATGTTCCCTCAGATATAATAGATGACGTGAAGGCACTTTATAATGCCGAAGCTGAAAAAGTTATGAAGTTTTTCAATGACTCAGCCGTCAGGGACAGTTTTGATATCCCTGAACTTCACGCCCTGCCGATCAGCAACCTCCTGTTCCCCGAACGCAACGCCTTGCAACTGACAGAAGCCCGACTCACGGGCGACCTGTTTTTGCCCGGAAAGATCGACCCGAAAGAAACCACCTTCACCCTCGATCCGCTGACGCCGGTCATCAAGGCCGGGGAGCAACAAACCTTCACTATCCGCCAATTGGGTATCAAGGCGGACAATGTCACGTGGAGCGTGCGCAGCGTCGACGGTACCCGTGCCGCGGGCACCATCGACAACGGCGTATACACGGCACCGGCTGTGCAGCTACTGGAAGGCACGGCGGTGCGCAATGTGGTGACTGCAACCTACATCGACCAGGGCACCGGCAATGAGGTGACCGCCTCTGCACTGGCCACCGTAGTGCTGGACGGTGTGGTAGTAACGCCATCGATGATGCTGATCGACATGAGCGATCGTAAAGCCGTGACGCTCAAGGCTACATCGCTGGGCGCTGGTACCTTGAAATGGACGCCGAGGGGGAATCTCGGCACCCTGGTTCCCAATGGTAATGAGGCCGTCTACACCCCGCCGCAAACGAACCTGCCTGATGGCACCCTGCAAGCGGTACTGGTCGATGTCGAAAACACCGGCACTGGCGAAAAAGCCGTCGCCACGGTGCTGTTGCGCCAAGGCAACTTCGCATTGAACATGACGCCTGCGATCCATCCGGGGTTACGTGCGAAAGGCTCTGCACTATTGAAAGCCGCTATCGATCTCAAACCCGAGCAGCTGAAGTGGGAAGTGGTTGCCGGCGAAGGGACCATTGATCCACTAACAGGGGTCTTCACTGCGCCAGCATCGATCTCGGTACCCTACAGTGTCGTCAAGGTGAGTTTAGAGGGCGATTTCTTCGATACGCTTGGCTACAGCATCATCCACCTCTCCGACCATGCCAGGGAGTCGAACTGGTTTGCCCTGGATACATTCGATTTCACAGTGGAACCCTCGCCGACCCGGGTGTGGGCCAACGGTCTGCAATAGGCCAAGGTAACGGTTCGGATCAAGCCCGCAAATCATGAAGGCGCACCTGATCCATTGGAGCTATCAGAGGCCGAACTCGCCAGTGTTCGCCTGGTTTCGGCCGATGAAAAAAATCCGTTGCCGGAGGTCGGCAAGGATGGCGTGCCTGAAGGTGGCAAATGGTATTTCACTGAAACAGAAAATTTAACTTATGACAAATACCCGATACAAGCACCTGCCGGCCAACTGACAGCGCCCATGCAGCCCCGGGAGGCGAAACTATACATCAAGGAATTTTTTGTTCAGTGCCATAAGGTCGAGAACCTGCTGGTCGCAGCAACAATTCGCAGCGATAACTACGAGCATTTCTACTCAAACCCTGGCAAGGACGACGGCGAACATAATCGCAAGGCCCTCAACCTTGTTGCAATTAAACCACCTTCGGGAGGGACGGGGGGGCATACGTTATTCGTGCTCACGGGGCCGACTCGTGTAAAACCGGAGGGCGGTGGCGCAGATGAAGATATTCTTGTTAGCGATGATTATTACCTTTTGAAATTGCAGATTGAAAACAAGGACATTGATATAAAGAAAATTCAGTTCGTCGGCAATAACAGTATGGTCAAGTGGGAAAGCAACACCCAGCTTGAAGATGTTCACAGTATTACGGGGCACGCATTCAGATATGAAGCTGATCCGGACGACCCGAATGACAAGGGGGACCCGAATGCCAGGACATTGCATATTGACCCGATTTTGCAGCGTCGATTGCCAGCCCCTATAAGCCCCGTTGTCGATCCGAATAATCCGCTGCCCAAAGGTCAGGTACTGTTTAGCCTGCACCGCCGTCAATATTGGCAATATGACAAGTATGCGAAGCCTGATTTCGAATCAGCACTGAATTTGATTGTTTATGATGTTTTTGGCAACAAGCACCAAGTGTATGTCGGTTTCGACGGTAATGATCGAAATAAGCTCAAGATCATAGGCGCGTAACTCAAGCGGTTCTGGGTGCAGTCTTCAAGGATTGCACCCTTTTATTACTACCAATTTCAGGACGTGAGCCATGTCGACATCCACTTCCATACATTCCAACGCCTTCAACTTCATGAGTTTCATTCAAAACCAGGTCGACCCGCGCACCGGGCAAGCCACCTGCGCCATTTCATTACCCGAACTCAAGGCCAATAATCTCTGTGGCCCGGTAGTTCCCCTACAGCTGACTTTCAACCCGCTCAATACCGCCGACAGCGGTTTCGGCAATGGCTGGAACTTGCAACTGTCGCAGTTCGACCCCAACAAACGGATATTCTCCTCTTACACCGGTGAAACCTTCAGGGTCGACCCAGGTGCCAATGGCGTAGAAATTCCAGAAAAGAAAATCGACTCCTTTCATTTCCATGACCTGGGGAACAAGCGCTACCGCGTCGATCATAAATCCGGGCTGGTGGAGATTCTTCAGGTGCGCCAGGGTGATATCGCGCTGCCGGTGGAAATGCTTTCGCCCCAAGGCCACAGCGTCACGCTCGACTACGTGGCCTTCGGCACCGAGCCACTGTTGAGCAGTATCCGCAATGCCGATGGCACGCAGTTGCTCAGCCTGGTGCGCACCACCAACCTGCTCAAGATCACGCTGCATCCGGGCAGTGCCTTCGAGGTCGAGTTCCAGATGAACATTCTCGGTGGATTGAGCAAAAGCTTTATCCTGCCAACCGACGACAAAGCCTCCTGGCGCTTCGAGTATGTCACCCGGGACGGCTTCACCTGCCTTGAGCACGTCTACACCCCCACCGGCGGCCATGAGACCGTCACCTATTCGGGGCGCCCGCACTATTTTCCAGGCCAGCCCGGGCGTACCCTGCC
>NZ_JAXDEO010000106.1:0-9770 GCF_035064975.1 Pseudomonas sp. YuFO20 | reverse complement strand
GGCAATCAGTTCGGCAAGGTCCTGGCGCACCAGGGGCTCGCCGCCGGAAAAACCCAGCTGCGCCGCGCCCATCTCCCGCGCTTCACGGAACACCTTGAGCCATTGTTCGGTGCTGAGTTCTTTACCTTGTTCGGCGAAATCCAGCGGATTGGAGCAGTACGGGCATTGCAGCGGGCAGCGATAGGTCAGCTCGGCCAGCAGCCACAGGGGCAGGCCGATCTCGGGTGTGGGCGGCACTTGCCTGGATGAATCAGGCAAGTTCGATCCAGTGCTGCGCACGGGCAACCTCCATGAATTGCTCGATGTCGTCCGCGAGTTCGGGCACGCCCGGGAATTGCGTGTCGAGCTCATTGATAATCGCGGCGACGTCACGCTCGCCGTCGATCAAGCCGCCGTCTTCGCCGGGGGCGCCGTCGTGGTCCAGCAGGCGTTGAATCCACTCGCGGCGGATCTCGCGGTCCGGGCAGTTGGCCAGGATCGCCGCGTCCTTCAGCGGGATGTTCACCTGATAGTAAAAACGGTTGGCGACCCAGCCCTGGATCTGCTCGCGGGTCGCCCGGCCTTCATACATCGCCACGTGATACGGGTGATAGATGTGGTAATAGGCGCCCTTGGCGCGCAGGGCGGCTTCGAATTCGGCGGGGGGACATCGGGGTGTCGGTCATTGCGGGTCTCCGGAGTACAGCCGGTGGATTCTTTGGTGGCTGGTCTGGCCCTTTCGCTGGCAAGCCAGCTCCTACAGGGGTACGCGGTCACTGTAGGAGCTGGCTTGCCAGCGAAGGGGCCGTCAGTTACAACACAATACTCATGCCGTCATACGCCACTTCAACTTCACGGACGCAGACGCAGTACCACGCTAAAGGGTTAGCGGTTGGCAAAGTACATGGTGACTTCGAAGCCAATGCGCAGGTCGGTGTAGGCAGGTTTGGTCCACATGATCGAGTTCCTCTTTTTTTGAATGGATGGTTTCAAAAGCTGATCGGGCATCCTTGCCCCTTTGCGCTACCTCTGTGCAATCACGGCGTGGCCTTGGTCGCAACCGGTTGCTGTGCCTTGAGGTATTGGGCGTACTCCTGGCTCATTACGTAGTGCTTGATCTTCTCGACATCGGCGGGCTCGAGGCTGTCCTTGAAGGAGGGCATGCCCAGAGGCCGCAGTACGCCATCCAGGACGATCTGCTGGAACAGGTTTCGATGGGACTCGTCGGACTTGCGCAGATCGGGGATCAAGCCACCACTGATCGCACCCACACCGTGGCAGACGGAGCAGTAGGCACCGTACAGCTGCTGGCCGGCCGCGATATCCGCAGCGGGAGCGTCGACCGGTTTTGGCGTGCGGTTTACCGCCACCACTGTTTTTTCTGGTAGCGGCGGCAGAGAGGCCTTGCCGTCGAGTTTGAACACCAGCAGGCGGCTGACGTTACCCGCCCCCGGCGCCAAGGCGGCATCGCCTCCGATCAGCGGGGCGACACCACCCCAGCCGGCCATCACGGCGAGGTACTGCTCACCCTCCAGGCTATAGGTCATGGGGGCGGCGACGATGCCGGTCTGTGCGCCGAACGACCAGAGCTTTTTGCCCTTGTCTGCAGAGTAAGCGATGAAGTTGCCGTCGGCCGTACCCTGGAACACCAGGTTGCCGGCGGTGCTCAAGGTGCCGCCGTTCCAGTAGTGAGCGTAGGGCACGCGCCAGGCTTCCTTCTGCTTGACCGGGTCCCAGGCCAGCAGGGCACCGGAAACGGCCTCGCGGGGAATCTCGGTGGCGTCGGAGAAGCCCGCGCCGGTGTTGAAGCCCTTGCGCTTGATGAAGTCCTTGCCTTCGTTGCGATAGACACCCGGGATCTCCTGGTAGGGGATATACACCAGGCCGGTTTGCGGGTTGAACGACATCGAATGCCAGCCGTGAGCGCCGAAGGGGCTCGGCCACATGACGATGGGCTCTTTCTGGTAGCGCACACCGGGCGCCTCCACCGGCTTGCCGGTAGCCAGGTCGATCTTCTCGGCCCAGGTGACCTTGCCGAACTTCTCGGCAGAGAGCAGCTCGCCGGTCTGGCGGTCAATGACATAGAAGAAGCCGTTCTTTGGCGCTTGCATCAGCACCTTGCGCATTTTGCCGGCGATCTCCAGGGTCGCCAGGGTAATCTGCTGGGTGGCGGTGAAGTCCCAGGAGTCGCCCGGTGTCACCTGATAGTGCCAGGCCAGCCGGCCGGTGTCCGGGTTGAGCGCAAGGATCGAGGACAGGTAGAGGTTGTCGCCGCCACCGGGGCTGCGCAGTTCACGGTTCCACGGCGAACCGTTGCCGGTGCCGACGTACAGCAGGTCCAGTTCAGGGTCATAGGCCATGCCGTCCCATACGGTGCCGCCGCCGCCGAGCTTCCAGTACTCGTTACCTTTCCAGGTCTTGGCCGCCTCGGCCAACTCGGGATGTTCATAGGGTTTGTTCGGGTCGCCGGGCACGGTGTAGAAGCGCCAGGCTATCTCGCCGCTCTCGGCGTCATAGGCGGAGAAATAGCCCCGCACACCGTACTCGGCGCCACCGTTGCCGATGATGACCTTGCCCTTCACCACACGCGGCGCGCCGGTGATGGTGTAGGGCTTGCTGTTGTCGGTGGTCTGCTGGCTCCACACCTGTTGGCCGGTTTTTGCGTCGAGGGCAATCAGCCGGCCGTCCAGGGTGCCGATGAAAACCTTGCCGTTCCACAGCGCGACTCCGCGGTTGACCGCGTCACAGCAGGCGTCGCGGGCCTTGTCGCGGGCGATCTGCGGATCGAAGGTCCAGAGCGTCTTGCCGGTGCGTGCATCCACCGCGATCGCGCGGCTCCAGGACAGCGATGCGTAGAGCACGCCGTCGGCGAATAGCGGCGTGGCTTCCAGGCCGCGATGGTTATCAAGGTCGACGGACCAGGCCAGGCCCAGCTTGTCGGCGTTCTTCGCGGTGATCTGGTCCAGTGGGCTGAAGCGCTGTTCGTCATAGGTGCGGCCGTGGCTGAGCCATTGGCTACCGTCCTGCTTACTGGCAATGATGGCGGCCTGGTCGACGTGTGCGGCGACGGCCAGCGGCGCCAGCAAGGCGAAGGCCAGGCCAGCGAGAATTCGGGATGCAGACTGCGTGTTCATAGACGCAGGACTCCTGTTATTTGAATTGGAATGAGACCCTTGCGAGCGGCGATGGCTAGAACAGCTGCAGGATGCGAAAGTTGATGCGGCTGTCCTCTTCGAAGCCGTTGTCCACCGTGATGTCCTGCCCGTAATTGACCATCAACTGGGTGCCCGGGGTGACGAAGTACGACGTGCCGACCGTGAATTTGCTGGTGCCCGGCTTGTCGTCCATATCTATGTCACTGATGTTGCTTTCACCGCCCCAGAGCTTCGAAATGCCCGCACGCACATCGAAACGCTCGGTGAAGTTGTAGCGTAGAAAAGCCTGGCCCTGGTAGAGCGGGTCCTGCTTCTGGGTGTCGCCAGCGCTACCGAAGTCGTTGTTGTGGCCAAAGAAAGTCACGTCGCCGACCAGATCGAGGGTCAGCTTTTCGGTCAGGCCGGTGATATAGCCCGCTTGCAGGGCGAGCTTCCAGCGGTTCTCGCCGAGGTTGATCGCGCGGTCCTTGTCGTAGCTGCCGGTGGGCACGTAGAGGAACGGGGTGATACCGAAGTAGCGGCGATTTTTCGGTTCATTCAGCAGCCAGACGGTGGCGGCGAGGATCAGGTCGCCAGTGCCGCTGTCGTTGCCCAGGTCTTGCAGATCATCCTTGGCCCGCACGTTGCCGAACGGCAGGAGAAACTGCGGGTCGACGATGTAATCGCCGATCCTGGTGAAGTGCACGCCGCGCAGGATACCGATGTCGGAATCCAGACCGGCATCGATCGGCACCTTGTGACCGTCGGAGTAGAGGGCATTGCGCTCGGCATGTTGGTAATAGACCAGGCCCAGGTTGGTGCCTTCGGGAAGGGCCGTGTAATCGCCGGCATCGACGTCCACCGCCATGGCGCTGCAAGAGAAACTGGCCAGCAGGCCGAAGAGCGAAGCGTGAAACAGATGGACCAGGCGACACTGGTGTGGCGGCCAGCCCGGGCTGCGACGAGCCGGCCCTGTGCTCATTTTCATGACATTACCTTTATTGTTTTTGTTTATGATCGACCTAGTGCCGGAGCGGTTATCCGGACTAACGTGAAGTCATTGAGCAGAGCTTGTGCCAGCTTTTTATGGTTTGAAAGAAAAGCTTTTAAATCAATGGCTTGAGTAATAATAAGAAGTGTCGAAGGCCGCGCGGGAATTGTCCCGCTGTATCGCTGGCTCAAATTGAGACAGTGGCTTGGGGTCGAGCTGGCCCACTTCGAGACATTCGGCCGCGAGACGCATGCCATGCCCAAATTCAATAGCCCCGCGACACCTTCCTCGCGCAAGCGTTTCGTCGATTCACAAGTGATCGAGAGATCCTGGCAGCGCTCGCAGAACTACGGCCTGTGCCCGCGCGACAATCTGCTGTTTGACGCGCCAGTGGTTGCCAGTCGCGCGCAGATCGCCGAAAGCAATCGCCTGTTGCTGACCTGCGCCGCCCCGGAGATGGAGCAGCTGCACGCCGCCCTGTCGCCGAAAGACTGGGTGCTGGCCTGCCTCGATCTGGAAGGCGTGGTGCTCAGCAGCCTGGGTCGACTCAGCCCGGACAACCGCGAGTTGAATCAGGTGTTCCGTGTCGGTGCGCAGATCTCTGAACAAAACGTGGGCACCACCGCGCCGAGTTGCGTCCTGACCGAGCGCGATTCGGTGTTTTTTGTCGGCGAGGAGCATTACCTGGAGGAGGCTCGCCAGTTCTCCTGCCTGGCCACGCCGATCTTTGGCCTGGACGGCGGCATCGTCGGGGTACTGGACGCCAGCAGCAAACATGGCGTGCCCTCGGTCTATACCCTCGATAGCCTGGTGTTCGCCGCTCGCGCCATCGAAAACCGCATGTTCGCCCAACTTGGCGACGTGCTGCTGGTGCATCTGCACCATCGCCTGGACATCCTCGGCACGCCACTGGAAGGTCTGCTGGCCTTCGACCCGGCCGGTAAGCTTCGCTGCGCCAACCGCATCGCCGGTCAGTTGTTGAAGCTCGGCGAGAACCACGCCGGCCTGGACTTTACCGAGCTGTTCGACATGCCCTTCGTCCATGCCACCTGTTATTGCCGCCACGACCTCAGCGCACCGTTGCGCCTGCGCGGTCACCACTGCGGCGACCTGCATGCTTGCATCACCCTCGGCCCCGAGCGCAAACCGGAACGGGGACAACGTCGGCTACCCTTGCCTGCGAGTACCGCCGAGCCGCTGCCAGCGCCGCAATCGGGCCCGTGCCTGCAGGATCCGGCCCTGCAGGACGCTCTGTCCCGCGCACGCAAGGCCTTCGCCCGCGACATCCCGGTGTTGATCAACGGTGAGACCGGCACGGGCAAGGAGGTCTTCGCCCGTCTGTTGCACGAAGGCAGCAGGCGCGCCGGCGAAGCCTTCGTTGCGATCAACTGTTCGTCCATCCCCGCCAGCCTGATCGAGTCGGAATTGTTCGGCCACGCCGAAGGTGCCTTTACCGGCAGCCGCAAGGGCGGCGCCAGCGGCAAGATCGAACAGGCGCACAAGGGCACCCTGTTCCTCGACGAGATCGGCGACATGCCCCCGGAGCTGCAGGGTCGCCTGCTGCGCGTGCTGCAGGAGCGCAGCCTGACCCGGCTTGGCAGCAGTCAGTTGATCAAGGTGGATTGCGCGTTGATCTGCGCCACTCACCGCGACCTCAAGCAGCTCAGCGCCAACCAGGGGTTTCGCGAGGATCTCTATTACCGCATCAACGGCCTGCGCGTTGTCCTGCCGGCGTTGCGTGAACGCCACGATCTCGACGCACTGATCCAGCACCTGCTGCGCGCCGAAACCAACGCGCACCCATCGCCCAGGCTGAGCAAGGTGGCGCTGCAGGCGCTGTTGGCGTACCGCTGGCCGGGCAATGTTCGTCAGCTTTACCAGACCCTGCGCCTGGCCGCTGCCCTGGCCGAGAATGAAGAGGAAATCGGCCTGCAGCACCTGCCGGACGACGTATTGGAGGATTGTGATACCCCGGTCGAATCAGCGCCAGGTACGCCGCAGCCGCAGCCGAAGGCGGGGGATACCCTGCAGGTCTCGAAGCTGCGCGCGATCAAGGCGGCGGTGGAAGCGAGCGGCGGCAACCTCTCGGCCGCCGCGCGCAGCCTGGGGATCGGGCGAGCGACCCTGTACCGCAAGCTCAAGGCAATCGAGGAGGGTTATCAACTGCCGTCGGATTGAGACGTGAGAAACCACAGAATCCAGGCACTGACACTGATCAAGGCCCCCAGCAGACTGACGGCCTCCCAACCCCATAGCGCATAAACCTGGGTTGCGGCGGCGGCTCCCAGCGCGCTGCCGACCGAGTAGAAGCACATGTAGGCGCCGACCATGCGGCTTTGGGCGTCGGGTCGTGCGGCGAAAATGATGCTCTGGTTGGTGACGTGCACGGCCTGCACCGCGAAGTCGAGCAGGACGACGCCGCAGACCAGCGCGACCAGCGACGTCTCGGCAACGCTGATGGGCAACCAGGACAGCGTCAGGAGCCCCAGCGCAATGCCGGTCACGCGTTGCCCCAGGCCTTGGTCGGCCCAGCGACCGGCGCGTCTGGCAGCCAGCGCACCGGCGACACCGGCCAGGCCGAACAGGCCGATGGCGGTGTGTGAAAGCGACAGCGGCGGGGCGCTCAACGGCAGGACCATGGCTGTCCACAGCACGGAAAAAGCGGCAAAGATCAGCAGCGCCAGCAGGCCCCTTGCGCGCAACGTGGGTTCGCTGATGAACAGTTTGAACAACGAACCGATGAGCGCGAGGTAGGTATCCTTATGCCTGGGGGAGGGTGTGACAGGCACCACTTTCCACAGCACTGCCGCGAGGGTCAGCATCAAACCTGAGGACACAAAGTAGACAGCGCGCCAGCCTGCGATGTCTGCGATCAAGCCGGAAGTAAATCGCGCCAGAAGGATGCCCAGGACAATCCCGCTGGTGACCGTCCCGACTGCTTGCCCGCGTTGCGAGGGCGTTGCCAGCACAGCGGCGTAGGCCACCAGCACCTGAACGACCACTGCCAGCAAACCCATCACGATCATGGCAGCCAACAGGGCCAACCATTGCTGTGCTGCACCGACCGCCGTCAGCGCCACCGCAGACAGCAGAACTTGCGTCAGCATCAGTCGCTTGCGGTTGACCAGGTCCCCCAGCGGGACGATGAACAGCAACCCCAATGCATAACCGACCTGAGTCGCAGTCACCACAACCCCGATCATTGATGAGGCCACACCCAGGCTCTGGGCCATGGAGTCGAGTAATGGTTGGGCGAAGTAAACATTGGCCACTGCCAGCGCGCAGGTGATGGAAAACAACAACGTGAGGGATGGCGAAAGCCTTGGAAAGCGGTCGGTTACCGCAGGCGATATTGGCGAAGGCTCCCTGACCAGACATTGGCTGGCTGAATCGACATCTGCTGTCATGTGCGCCTCCATGGGCTAAACTGGTTTCAATTGGAAACTGGATTCAATTGTTGGTGCATTCGGTTTCAAATTGCAACCACATTCCGCAAGGTCAACAAAATGCTCGAAGACACCTCACCGCCAGGCAACGAATGCCCGGTAGCCAGAACACTGGAAGTCATTGGCGATCGATGGTCACTCATGATCATCCGCGACGCTTTCGACGATATTCGCCGGTTCAGCGAATTTCAAAAGAGCCTGGGCGTGGCGAAGAATATTCTGGCGTCGCGATTGAAGGCGCTGGTCGAGGTCGGGATATTCGACGTTCGACCGGCCTCAGATGGCAGTGCCTACAAGGAGTACGTGCTGACGGAAAAAGGGCGGGAGATCTTTCCGGTGGTGGTCAGCATGCGGCAGTGGGGCGAACGTTTTCTGTTCGAGCCCCAGGAGACCCGTTCCGTGCTGTTGGACAACAGGTCCGGCCAGCCGCTGATGCCGATTGAGGTTCGCTCAGCAAGCGGGCAGAAGCTGGGACCTGCTGATTGCCACAGGGTTAGGCGCCTTGACGGCGAATCGTGAATCGAGGGGCAGACCGGCATCTTTGGCGCCCGCCGGTTAATTTTTACGCTTTTTTTACGGTAGGCGGGTCAGTCTGCAACGATACTGGCCGCGATTTTCAACGGTCCATGCATCTGCATTTTTAATGGCACTGGCAATGTATTGCCCAAGGATGACGTGAACTTCTTCCCCCGCCATACGAGAGAAGCGGCCCTTGAGTAAAACAGTGACCCTTGCACACACAGATTCCCCATCCAGAACCTCAGGGGTCGGCTTGCTCGTCGCCGCTGTCGGGGTGGTTTATGGGGACATTGGCACCAGCCCCCTCTACACGCTCAAAGAAGTCTTTTCCGGCCACTACGGCGTCCAGGTCAATCACGACGGAGTGCTGGGCATTCTGTCGTTGATCTTCTGGTCGCTGATCTGGGTGGTCTCGATCAAATACGTGTTGTTCATCCTGCGTGCCAACAATCAGGGCGAAGGCGGCATCATGGCGTTGACCGCGTTAGCCCGTCGCGCGGCAGCACCTTATCCGTACATGAGCAAGGTACTGGTGCTGCTCGGCCTGTTTGGCGCGGCACTTTTTTACGGGGACAGCATGATTACCCCGGCCATTTCGGTGCTCTCCGCGGTTGAAGGACTGCAGCTGGCGTTTGACGGAATCGAACACTGGGTCGTGCCCTTGTCAGTGATCGTGCTGGTGGCGCTGTTCCTGATACAAAAACATGGCACGGCTCGAATCGGCATCCTGTTTGGTCCGGTCATGGTGCTGTGGTTCGTGGTGTTGGGTGCGCTTGGGATCTATGGGATTTTGCAGCGCCCAGAAGTGTTGCAAGCGCTCAATCCTGCCTGGGCCGTGCAGTTCTTCGTGGTTCATCCGGGAATCGGGGTGGTGATTCTGGGCGCTGTCGTGTTGGCACTGACCGGTGCTGAAGCACTGTATGCCGACATGGGCCACTTTGGCCGCAAACCGATCTCGCGCGCGTGGTTCATCCTCGTACTGCCCGGTTTGGTGCTCAATTACTTTGGCCAGGGCGCCTTGATCCTGGGTAACCCGGAGGCTGTGCGCAACCCGTTCTATCTGCTGGCGCCTGATTGGGCACTGCTGCCGATGGTCGCGCTCTCCACACTGGCCACCATCATCGCTTCTCAAGCAGTGATTTCCGGTGCGTTCTCCCTGACTCGCCAGGCCATCCAGCTGGGTTATATCCCCCGCATGTTTATCCAGCACACCTCCAGTCAGGAGCAAGGGCAGATCTACATCGGCACGGTCAACTGGGCATTGATGGTCGGTGTAGTCCTGCTGGTCATCGGCTTCGAGTCGTCCAGTGCGTTGGCCGCAGCCTATGGCGTCGCAGTGACGGGGACCATGTTGATCACGACAATATTGTCCTCGGCGGTTGTCCTGCTGCTATGGAAAACGCCGCGCTGGTTGGCCATTCCAATGCTGCTCGGTTTCCTGCTGGTCGACAGCCTGTACTTCGCGGCCAATGCGCCGAAGATTTTCCAGGGCGGCGCGTTCCCGGTGATTGCCGGCATTGGCCTGTTCATTTTGATGACGACCTGGAAGCGCGGCAGGAAAATCATTGTCGAGCGCTTGGATGAAACCGCACTGCCGCTCCCGCTATTCATCGACAGCATCCGTTCGCAACCTCCCCATCGTGTGCAAGGCACGGCAGTGTTCCTGACGGCCAGGACCGATGCTGTTCCTCATGCGCTGTT
>NZ_JAXDEO010000105.1:0-9986 GCF_035064975.1 Pseudomonas sp. YuFO20 | reverse complement strand
CTCGCGAAAGCAGAGTGTCAGTCGACACATGTATTGACTGACACTCCGCCTTCGCGAGCAAGCCCGCTCCCACAATGGATCGTGATCGCAGTTAGACCCGCACGTTACGCCCCGGCAATGTCGTGCGCTGGCTGTTTTCCCAGTTCTCCACCAGCCCCACCGGCACATCCGCCGCCGGCAACATATTCACCCCACGCACCAGATCCGAAGCCCGCTCGGCGAGCATGATGGTCGGCGCATTGAGGTTGCCGTTCGGCTCGGTCGGGAACACCGAGGAGTCGATCACCCGCAACCCCTGGATGCCATGCACCCGCAGTTCGGAGTCCACCACCGCCATGTCGTCCTCGCCCATGCGGCACGAGCCACACGGATGGTAAGTGCTTTCGAGGTTGTCACGGACAAAGGCATCGAGGTCTTCGTCACTGGTCACCAGCGCGCCGGGGGCGATTTCGCCGTCGCGGAAACGGTCCATCGCTTTCTGGCCGATGATCTCGCGGGTCAGGCGGATGCAGCGGCGGAAGCCTTCGCGGTCCTCTTCGCGCTCCAGGTAGTTGAAGCGGATTTCCGGATGCTCATACGGATCGGCCGAACGCACCCGCACATAACCCCGGCTTTTCGGTTTGTTGGGACCGGTGAGCACCATGAAGCCGTGGCCCTTGATCGGCTTGTTGCCGTCGTAGCGCATCGCTGCCGGCAGGAAGTGGAACTGGATGTCCGGCCAGCGCAGGCCCTTCTCGGAGCGGATGAAGCCACCGGCCTCGAAGTGGTTGGTGGCGCCCAGGCCGTCCTTGAACAGCAGCCAGCGCAGGCCGATCATCAGTTTGCTCAGCGGGTCCATCTTGCTGTTGAGGGTCACCGGTTCCTTGCAGCCGAACTGGATGTACACCTCGGCGTGATCCTGCAGGTTCTCCCCTACCCCCGGCAGGTCATGGCGCACGCCGATCCCGGCCTTGCGCAGGACCGCGGCCGGGCCGATGCCCGAGCGTTGCAGCAGGTGCGGCGAACCGATCGGCCCGGACGCGATCAGCACTTCGCGGTTGCAATACACCTGGTGGGTCTGGCCACCGTGGTCATACATGACCCCCACCGCACGCTTGCCTTCAAGGATGACCTGGCGGGTCATCGCATGGGTGATCACCGTCAGGTTCGGACGGCCCATGGCCGGACGCAGGTAGGCATTGGCGGTGGAACAGCGCACACCGTTCTTCACGGTCATGTGCATCGCGCCGAAACCTTCCTGCATGTAGCCGTTGCAGTCTTCGGTCTTGATGTAGCCCGCCTCGGCACCGGCTTCGACCCAGGCCCCGTACAACGGGTTCTTCATGTTGTTGCCGTTGGTGGTGTGCAGCGGCCCGGTCTGCCCGCGATAGCTGTCGCCACCGGACTCGTAGCTTTCGGCGCGCTTGAAGTACGGCAGGCAATGCTTGTAGCCCCAGCCCTGGGCGCCAAGGGATTCCCATTCGTCGAAATCCAGGGCGTGGCCGCGGATGTACACCAGGCCGTTGATCGACGACGAGCCACCCAGCACCTTGCCCCGTGGGCAGTGGATGCGCCGGCCGTTGAGGTAGGTTTCCGGCTCGGTTTCGTAGCGCCAGTTGTACTTTTTGGTGTTCATCGGGATCGAGAATGCGCTGGGCATCTGGATCACTACGCTCTTGTCACTGCCGCCGAACTCCAGGACCAGCACCGAGGTGGCCGGGTCTTCGCTCAGGCGGTTGGCCAACACACAACCTGCCGAGCCTGCGCCAATGATGATGTAGTCGTATTTTTGTGTAGACATTCTTTGCGTGGTCATAGCTATCTCCCGACCGTCGATTCAGTGAATACCGGTTGTGGTGACTGTTTGTGGGTCAGCGTGTCGCCGGTGGTGTATTGCGGGGAGGTCTTCTCGATCTGTTGGATCACCGCTTCTTCGCGCTTGAGGTCGATCGAGCGGCTCAGCCAGTAGTACGCCAGGCCCGAGACGATCAGCCCCACCAGCCAGGCGATGTCGATGCTGCCCAGCGCCTTGGCCAGCGGGCCGACATAGACTTCGCGCTGCTCGACGCCGTCGTAGATGTAGAAGAACGGAATCATCGAGAGGAAGCCGATGGCATAGGCGGCGATACCGCGCAGGCCCCAGCTGCCGTAGATGTTGCCGTGGGGCATGAAGAAGTGCGGGATGGCGTAGCGGCCCTTGCGCACGAAGAAGTAGTCGGTGAGGTTGACCGAGGTCCAGGGCACCAGGAAGTACAGCATCACCACCAGGTAGATGCCGAGCACCGACAGGCCTTTGCCGGAACTCTGGATGCTCAGGGCCACGCCCAGTTGCAACAGGATCACGAAGGCGATGGCGAGGATCCGCGCCTTGCGGGTTGGCTCGATGTGCTTGATCGAATCGACACAGGTCAGGGTGGTCAGCTTGGCGCTGTAGATGTTCATCGCGATCACCGGCAGGAACGCCAGGATGGTCACCACCACGACCGCGGTGCCGATCAGCGGCGACACGGTGTTGCCGACTTGACCCAGGGCCACCAGCACGTCGGTTGAGTGCAGGTGATCGGCCAGCCAGCCACCGACGGAAATCATCCACGCACCGGACAGCGAAGCACCGAGGAACACCACGGCGATCAACTTGCCGCTGGAGGTGTTCTTCGGCAGGTAGCGCGAGTAGTCCGATACGTACGGGGCATAGGCGATGTTGTAGCTTGCCGCCGCCGCGAACTGGGCGATGAAACCGGTCCAGTTGAAACCCAGCGGCGCCGGGGCCACTTCGCCTTCGGCCAGTGCCGGCAAGACCGCATCCGGCACCCAGCCCATCACCACCGCCAGGGTCACCAGGCCGTACAGCGGCAGCGACAGGTACAACGCCCATTTGAAGCTGCGGTGCATCCAGTCATGGCCGAGGATGGCCAACACCGCCGCCGGAATGGTCACCGCCACCGCGATCACTGCGGGGTTGAAACCGAACAGCGTGTGCAGGCCCTGCATCATCAGGACCAGGTTGACGATGTTGAACCCGGCGAACACGAACAGCGTCGCCAGCAGCACGAGGATCACGCCGCGGTAACCGAACTGCGCACGGGACTGGATCATCTGCGGCAAGCCCAGGTGCGGGCCTTGGGATCCGTGAAACGCCATGAACAGCGTGCCGAACATGATGCCCAGGGTGCCGGCGAGCGTGGTCCACAGCGCGGTCAGGCCGACGCTCGGGCCGACGAAGCCGATGGTCATGGTGAAGAAGGTGAAGTTGCCGAGGAACCAGAACGGGCCCTGGCTCGACAGTTTGTCGGTGCGTTCGTCCTCGGGGATGAAGTCAATCGAATGCCCCTCGACGACGGACTTGTCATCGAGGGAGGACACACTCGTGGCGGACTTGGCGTTTGTGTTCATGATGGACTCTTATTGTTGGAAGATCATGACGAGATAACCGCATTCTTCGGGTGAACGACGCCCGGGGGGCCTCCATGCCGTTCCTGATGTTCAAACGTGTAAATGACGAAAAACCTGTGGGAGCGAGCTTGCTCGCGAAAGCGTTGGGTCAGGCAACATATTTGTCGAATGTGCCGGCCTCTTCGCGAGCAAGCTCGCTCCTACAAAGGGCAGGCGTCAGGCTGGCAGCGTGATCCACACCGCCTTGGTTTCGAGCAGGTAGTCGAGCTGCTCCGCGCCCAGGTCCTTGCCGAAGCCGGACTGCTTGTAGCCACCGAACGGCATCGACGGGTCCAGGGTGCCGTGGGCGTTGACGTAGACCGAGCCGGCCTTGAGGCGTGGAATCAGGCTGTGCACCTTGCCCAGGTCGTTGGAGTACAGGGCCGCCGCCAAGCCGTAGACCGAGTCATTGGCCAGGGCCAGCGCCTCTTCCTCATCGTCGAAGGGTGCGGTGACCAGCACCGGACCGAAGATCTCTTCCTGGACGATGCGCATGTCGTTGCGGCAATTGGCGAAGATGGTCGGCTCGACGAAGAAGCCAGGGCCATCCACCGGTTGGCCGCCGTAGACCAGTTCGGCGCCTTCGGCCTTGCCGGTCTCGATGTACTCGGTCACGCGCTGCTTTTGCAGGGCCGAGACCAGTGGGCCGATGAAGCAGTCCGGGTCCAGGCCCGGGGCCATTTTCAGGGTGCGCGTATAGGCGATGAGCTCACCCAGGAATTGCTCGTAGACACTGCTATGAATATAGGCCCGCGTGCCGGCGTCGCATACCTGCCCGGAGTTGAAAAACACCCCGTTGGCGACCGCTTGTGCCGCCGCCGGAATGTCGGCATCGGCAAACACGATGACCGGTGACTTTCCGCCCAGTTCCAGGGTCAGGCGCTTCATGTCGTCCAGCGCCGCGCGGCCAACGGTAAGGCCGACCGGGGTCGAACCGGTGAAGGTCAATTTGTCGATGCCGGGATGGGTGGTCATGGCCGCACCGACCACGCTGCCACGCCCGGTGACGATGTTGATCACGCCGTCCGGAATGCCCGCTTCCTGCACCAGTTCAGCGAAACGCAAAGCCGAAAGCGAGGTCAGCTCAGCGGGTTTGACCACCACGGTGCAACCGGTGGCCAGCGCCGCGCCGAGTTTCCATGCCATGGTTTGCAGCGGGAAGTTCCACGGCACGATGGCACCGACCACGCCCACCGCTTCCTTGCGGGTATAGGCCAGGTAATTGCCCGGCAGCGAAGGCTCGACGGTGCGGCCGTGGAGCTTGGTGGCCCAACCGGCGAAATAGCGCAGGGTATCGACGGTGCCCTGGATGTCGACGTCCTTGGCGAAGGCGACCGACTTGCCCATGTCGATCGATTCGATTTGCGCGAGTTCCGCGGCGTTCTGCTCGATCAAGTCCGCCAGGCGCTGGATCAGGCGTTCCCGTTGCGCCGGTTTGGCCTGGCTCCATTCGCCACCGTCGAACTGCGCACGGGCGGCTAACACGGCGCGGTCCAGGTCAGCGGTGGTGCCCATGGGAATGCGGGTGATCAGGCCTTCGGTCGAGGGCTCGATCACATCGGAAGTCTGGCCGTCGCTGGCTTCGACCCAGGCGCCGCCGATGAACATCTTCTGCACTTTGCTGAGGAAGGTCTGGGTGGCTTCGCTCACGCCGAATTTTTGCAGGTAACTCTTGACGATCGTGTCCATTTTTATTCTCTCTGCCCGGCAGTCAGGCACTGCCGGGGTATGGGTTTCGATGTTCAGGCCTGCTCTTAAGCCAGTGTCGCTTCACTCTCGGCGGCCGCACGTACCTTGCCACGCTCGTGGAAGATGAAACCGATGCTGTTGAGCAGCAGTTGCGCGGCGAGGATCGAGGTCATGCCGGTCGGGTCGTACACCGGTGCAACCTCCACCAGGTCCATGCCAACGATGTTGCCTTTGCTGCGCTTGGCCAGGGCCTGGATGATTTCCAGCACTTCGTAGTAGAGGAAGCCGCCGTGGCTCGGGGTACCGGTGCCCGGCGCGATGGACGGGTCGAAACCGTCGATGTCGATGGTGATGTAGTAGTTGATGTTTTCCGGGATCAGCGCCAGTACGCCGTCGACGCCGAGGCGACGCACATCGCGCACCGAGAGGATCTTCGAGCCCGCTTCGTGGGCCGCTTCGTAGTCGTCGCGGTTGGACGACGAGACGTTGCGGATGCCCATCTGGGTCATGCCGACGATGTGGTTCATTTCCGAGGCGCGGCGCAGCGGGTTGCCGTGGCCGTAACGCACGCCGTGGCGCTCGTCGACGAAGTCCAGGTGCGCATCGAAGTGGATGATGTGGATCGGACCACGGCCTTCGAAGGCCTTGATCACCGGCGCGTGCACCGAGTGATCGCCGCCGAGCACCACCGGCATCACACCGGCATCGAGGATCTTGCGCACGGCGTATTCGGTGTTCTTGTTACTGGTGGCCATGTCGGTGTGGACGATGTCGGCATCACCGACGTCGACCATGCGCACGTCCGAGGCGGTGAGGTACATCACGTCATCTTCGTGATCGTAGGCGCCGGCGTGGCCGAAGGAAAACAGCGTCGATGCTTCACGGATCCCGCGTGGTCCGAAGCGTGCGCCGGAGCGCCACTGGGTGCCCATGTCGTTGGGCACGCCAAGCACCGCGACGTCGGCATCCAGGGCATCCCAATCGGTGCACACCGGGGATTTGCCAAAGGTGCAATGACCCACGAATGGCAGGTTCAGACGACCGGATTCATAACCGTTGTTCGACATTTCTAGCCTCTCCACTTCTTGTTATCGGCTTGGCGGAACTGCAAGGCGACCGCCGTTGGAGTGACTATGGGCGCAGGTTTTCGTGGAAAAAATGCTAAACATCAGATACTCATATCGGCATTACCGATGCATCCACAGGCCGGAGGTCAACGTGATTCAACTGCACGATGTCGATCTGAAGTTGCTCAGGGTGTTTGCCACGATCGTCCGCTGCGGCGGTTTCTCCGCCGCCCAGGCGGCGTTGAATGCCGGGCAGTCAACGATCAGCGAACAGATGACTCATCTGGAAACCCGCCTTGGGGTCAAGCTGTGCCAGCGCGGGCGCAGCGGGTTCCGCCTGACCGAGCAAGGGGTGGCGATCCATGAGGCGACCCAGCGCCTGCTGTCGGCGGTGGAAAATTTCTGCATGGACGCCGACGTGCTCAAGCAGCACATCAGCGGCAAGCTCAATCTGGGGATCATCGACACCACCATCACCGACCCGGACTCGCCCATTCCGCGCACCACCCAGCGCTTCGTGTCGCGCGGGCATGACGTGCACCTGAATGTGTACGTCGGCACCCCCGCCGAGCTGGAAGAACGGGTGCTCGACGGTCGCCTGCACCTGGCCATCGGGCACTTTCCGATCCATGTGCCGGGCCTGCTGCAATCGCCGCTGTACCAGGAAGCGCTGGGCTTGTATTGCGGGCGCCGGCATCCGCTGTATGGCAGCCAGGCTGAGGGTGAGGAACTGCTCGAAGAAGTCGCGGCCGGGCGGATCGTCGTGCGCGGCTACATGCAGCAATACGACCTCGAACACCTGGGCGTGAGCAAGGCGGCCGCCACCGTGGACAACATCGAAGCCACTGCGATCCTGATCATTTCCGGCGCCTACCTGGGTTTCCTGCCGGAGCACTTCGCCGCGCAATGGGTCAAGAGTGGCGAGATGCACCAATTGGCCCCGGGGAGTTTGCGCTTGCGATCACCGTTCGACGTGATCACCCGGCGCGGCGTGGCACCGCCGCCGATCCTGCAGGCGTTCCTCGAGGACCTGGCGGCCAGTGCGCGTAAAACCGGCAACCCGTGACATCACGCTCGCCAAATTCCAAGAGCCCCCGGCATACTGATTTTCGTTTGCCAATTTTGCAGGTCCGTCATGCGCATCCACGTCACCTTCATCGACCGCGTCGGCATCACCCAGGAAGTGCTGGCCCTGCTCGGCGGGCGCAGCTTCAATCTGGACGCCGTGGAGATGGTACCGCCGAACGTCTACATCGATGCCCCGACCCTCGGCACCGAAGTGCTGGAAGAGTTGCGCGAGGCCCTGTTCGGCGTGCGCGGCGTGCAGGCGGTGACCATGGTCGACATCCTTCCCGGGCAACGTCGGCGCCTGCAACTGGATGCCCTGCTCGCCGCCAGTTCCGACCCGGTGTTGGCGGTGGACGATCGCGGTCACGTGCTGCTGGCCAATCCGGCATTGATCGCCCTGTGCGGTCGCGAACCGGCCGGTGAATCCCTGAGCGCACTGTTCGACGACGCCGATCTGCAACGCACCTTGATCGCCCACCACTTCCGCCTGCCCATGCACGAGGTCAGCCTCGGCGGCCACACCTTGCTGCTCGATGCCATGCCGATCACCGACGCCGGCGCCCTGCTCACCCTGTATCAACCCAACCGCATCGGCGAACGCCTGTCGGCGCTGCACCATGATCACGCCGAAGGTTTCGATGCGCTGCTCGGTGAATCGCCGCCGATCCGCTCGCTCAAGGCCCGCGCGCAACGGGTGGCGGCCCTCGATGCGCCGCTGTTGATCCAGGGCGAAACCGGCACCGGCAAGGAACTGGTGGCCCGCGCCTGTCATGCCATCAGCGGTCGGCGGGACGCGCCCTTCCTGGCCCTGAACTGCGCGGCGCTGCCCGAGAGCCTGGCCGAAAGCGAGCTGTTCGGCTACGCCCCCGGCGCGTTCACCGGCGCGCAACGGGGCGGCAAGCTCGGGCTGCTGGAACTGGCCGACCAGGGCACGGTGTTTCTCGACGAAGTCGGCGAGATGTCGCCGTATCTGCAAGCCAAGTTGCTGCGCTTCTTGAGCGATGGCTGCTTCCGGCGGGTCGGTGGCGATCGTGAGGTCAAGGTCAACGTGCGGATCCTCAGCGCGACCCACCGCGACCTGGAAAAAATGGTCAACGAGGGGCACTTTCGCGAAGACCTGGTCTACCGCCTCAACGTGCTCAACCTGCAAGTACCGCCGCTGCGCGAGAGGGGCCATGACATCCTGTTGATGGCCCAGCACTTCATGCAACAAGCCTGCGCACAGATCCAGCGCCCGGTCTGCCGCCTGGCGCCCAGCACCTTTCCCGCCCTGCTCGGCAACCGCTGGCCGGGGAACGTACGGCAACTGCAAAACGTGATCTTTCGCGCGGCGGCGATTTGTGAGAATCCGTTGGTGGATATTGATGATCTCGACATTGCCAGGACGGCGGTGGAGCGGCAGAACGATGGCGAGGTGGGCAGCCTCGAGGATGCCGTCGAAGGGTTTGAAAAGAATCTTCTGGAAAAACTGTATCGCAGCTATCCGTCCAGCCGCTTGCTTGCGGCGCGCCTGCAAACCTCCCATAGCGCGATCGCCATCCGGCTGCGCAAATACGGCATACCCAACAAATCGTAAGACAGCCTCGATCAAATGTGGGAGCGGGCTTGCTCGCGAAGGCGGTGTGTCAGGCACCTACAGAGTTGCTGACCCGACGCCTTCGCGAGCAAGCCCGCTCCCACAGGGATTGAGTGGCATTCGATATAGTCTTCGAATCGATACAGCGTATCGAAATCAAGACAAAACCCTCTCAATCTGTCTGGCCCGGGCTTTGGCCCCTTCCCCTCTCCTGCCTGTATTGATTTCAATACGCCAGCCGCCCCCGAAACAGTCTTATAAAACACTAAGCCATTGATTTAAAACAACAAATAAACCTTGGCACCTCCCTTGCTATCTCTCCTCCAGCCAAGCTCAACACGAGCCTGCCCATCGCCCTCCGCCACCTGCAGCGGATGAGTCTGAACAATGAGGAGTTGATATGAGCGAATTGCGTTTTACCGTCGATCACGAATGGCTGCGCACCGAAACTGACGGCACTGTCACCGTTGGCATCACGGCGTTTGCCCAACAGGCCTTGGGGGATGTGGTGTTCGTTCAGGTGCCCGAGCTGGGCAGCTTTGATGCCGGTGCCGAAGTGTCGGTGCTGGAATCGGTGAAAGCCGCCAGCAGCATCGGCATGCCGCTGGACGGCGAGGTGCTGGAAGTGAATTCGGAATTGGACAGCACCCCGGAGCTTGTCAACGAAGACCCGCTGGGCCAGGGCTGGTTCTTCCGCTTCCAGCCCGCTGACGCTAACGCTGTAGGCCAACTGCTGGACCAGGCTGCCTACGACCGCCTGATCCAAGACCAGACCGACGCGTGAGGACACCCCATGACCATCCGCCTCGACACCCATGACGAATTCATCGCCCGCCACATCGGCCCCCGCGCCGGTGACGAGCAGGCCATGCTCAACACCCTCGGTTTCGATTCCCTCGAAGCCCTGAGCGCCAGCGTCATTCCCGACAGCATCAAGGGCACCAGCGTGCTCGGCCTGGAAGACGGCCTGAGCGAAGCCGACGCCCTGGCGATGATCAAGGGCATCGCCGGCCAGAACCAGCTGTTCAAGACCTTCATCGGCCAGGGCTACTACGGCACCCACACGCCGTCGCCGATCCTGCGCAACCTCCTGGAAAACCCGGCCTGGTACACCGCCTACACCCCGTACCAGCCGGAAATTTCCCAGGGCCGCCTCGAAGCCCTGCTGAACTTCC
>NZ_JAXDEO010000104.1:0-10414 GCF_035064975.1 Pseudomonas sp. YuFO20 | reverse complement strand
CCTTCGCCGGCAAGCCGGGCTCCTACAATGTTGTGTGTTGGGCATGAATCCGTGGTTTTCCACGGACCTGTAGGAGCTGGCTTGCCAGCGAAGAGGCCCAGGAGACCAGCGCAGTACTCAAGGCCGCCTTCGCCGGCAAGCCGGGCTCCTACAATGTTCCAACCACTCAATAGACATCCCGCAAATAACGCTTCTGCTCACTCATCTGGCGCCAATAATCAGCGGCGCCTTGCGGATCCAGTCCACCATGTCGTTGCGCGACCTGGCGCAAGGCCTGGTCGACGTCCCTGGCCATGCAGCTGGCATCGCCACAGATGTACAACCGGGCGCCGTCCTGCAGCCAGCGCCAGAGTTCGGCGCCTTGTTCGCGGATGCGGTCCTGTACGTAGATCTTCTCCGCCTGGTCACGGGAAAACGCCAGGCTCAGGTGCGTCAGCAGGCCATCGTGCTGCATGCCTTGCAGTTCATCGCGGTAATAGAAATCGCTGGCGGCGTGCTGTTCACCGAAGAACAGCCAGTTCCTGCCCTGGTCGCCCCGCGCGCGGCGCTCTTGCAGGAAGGCGCGGAAGGGTGCGACGCCGGTCCCGGGGCCGATCATGATCATCGGTACATCACCGTCGCTGGGCACGCGAAAATGTTTCGACGGCTGGACGAAAACCGGTACCTCGGCGTCCTGCGCGCGGTCGGCGAGAAAGGTCGAGGACACGCCCTTGCGTTTGCCGTAGCGCACCGCGGCCACGGTGAGATGGACTTCCCGTGGATGCGCCTTGGCGCTCGACGCAATGGAATACAGGCGCGGTTGCAGGCGTTTGAAGGTGCTCAGCAGCTCGCTTGCCGAGCAGTCGAGCGGATAGGCCTGCAGCACGTCCGCCAGTTGCCGTCCCCACAACCATTCTTTCAGCTGAGCCTTGCGGTCATTGCCCAGCAGCTGTTTCAAGCCTGGGTTGGCGCTGCGCTCGGCGATGAAGGCCAGGGTGTCGCTGTTGGGCCGGGCGATTTCAAAGTGTTCGGTCAGGGCCTGACGCAACGACACCTCGCCGAATTTATCGATACTCACCTGCGCCTCGGCCTTCAACCGGGTCAGGTCGAGCAACTCGTCGACCAGTTCAGGACAGTTGCGCGGATGGACGCCCAGCGCATCGCCCGCCTCATAGCCCAGTCCCGAATCCGCCAGGTCCAGGGAAAACATCCGTGTTTCCTTGTGCGGGCTCTGGTTGTTGAGGTGAAGATTGACCAGCAGCCGCGAGGCATGGGGCTTGGCCTTGGCGGGTGTTTCGGCGGGGCTGGCGGCACCGTGCGTCTCGACAGTGTCCGCAGGCTCGGGCCTGAGGGTCTTCTGCAATTGCGCCAGCCAGGTATCGGCGCGCTCTTCGAATTCGGTGTCGCAGTCGACCCGTTCCAGCAGGCGGGTTGCGCCCAGTTCCTGCAGGCGCTGGTCAAGTTGCCTGCCGTGCCGGCAGAACTGGTCGTAGGCCGGATCGCCCAGGGCCAGTACGGCAAAGCGCAGCGATTCCAGGCGTGTCTGGGTGGTGCTGAGGGTGTGCCAAAAACCTTCGCCGTTGTCCGGCGGTTCACCATCGCCGAATGTGCTGCTGATCAGGGCCAGGTTCTGCGTGCTGGTCAACTTGCTGGCCGGAAAATCGGCCATCGCGCTCAGCTCCACGGCGAAGCCGCCGTCGCGCAGGCGCGCGGCCAAACGTTCGGCCAGGGTTTCGGCATTGCCGGTTTGCGAGGCCCAGAGCAACGTCACGGCGGGTGCGTTGGCGGCGGCTGGGGTTTCAACCTGGTTGCCCAGCGCAACACCCGCATCGACCCGGCTGAACAACCCACCCAGGAGCCCGTCCAGCCACAGCCGCGTCTCGGTGGCCAGCGGCGCGCCGGGCGGCAGCACCGGCACACCAGGCGCCTGGCGACCGGCGGAGGATTGCAGGCCACTGAGAAAACCGGCCAGGTAAGTGCGTTCACTGTCATTCAATGTCGGGGAGGGCAGGCGACGGATGCCCGCCAGATCAGCGAAGGTCTCGATGCTCGACATGGCGAGTTCCTCTGGCAAGGGGGAGAGGGCGACGGCGGCAGGCGCTGGGGTTTGCAAGAACTGATGGTCGATCAGTTCGACCCGTTGCAGGGCGACCGCACAGAACTTGAATTCCGGCTGCTGGGATATCGGGTCGACGGCATCGTTGGTCACGGCATTGATCGCCAGGTTTTCGCCAAACACATCGTTCCAGTGAAAAGGCGCAAAACAATTGCCCTGGCGCACGCGGTCGGTCAGCACCGCCGGCAACACGGCGCGACCGCGCACGGAGCGTACTTCGACCGGGTCCTTGTCCTTGATGCCCAACGCACTGGCATCCTCGGGATGGATCTCGACGAAGGGGCCCGGGTTGAGCTTGTTCAGGGTCGCCACCTTGCCGGTCTTGGTCAGGGTGTGCCACTGGTGCTGCAAGCGCCCGGTGTTGAGCACGAAGGGAAAGGCTTCATCGGGCATTTCTGCCGGCGCCATGTGCGGCCGGGCGAGGAAGATGCCTTTGCCGCGCTCGGTGGCAAACACGATCGCCGGCTGGCGGCCATCGGCTTCGACCTTGAGCGTCTGGCTCACGCCGTTGTTGAGGTAGCGAATCGGATTGCGTTGCGGGGCAGCCTCGGACGCGCAGGGCCATTGCAGCGGTTGGTCGCGCAGGCGCGTGTAGCTGGCGCCGCGAATGTCGTAGCCGGTCCTGGGGTTCCAGGCGCGCTTGATCTCTTCGAACACTTCCTCGGCAGCGCTGTAGGTGAACCCGTCGGCGAAGCCCATCTCGCAAGCCACCCGGGCGATGATCTGCCAGTCGGGCAGCGTCTCGCCCGGGGCCTCCACGGCTTTTTGCATCAGCGTCAGGTTGCGCTCGGAGTTGATCATCACGCCCTCGGCCTCGGCCCAGAGCGCGCCGGGCAGGAGGATGTCAGCGTAACGGTTGGTCTCGGTGTCGAGGTAGGCGTCCTGGGTGATCACCAGTTCGGCCGCCTGCAGGCCGTCGATGACTTTCTGGCGGTTGGGGCCCGACGCGACCGGGTTGGTGCAGATGATCCAGCAGGCCTTGATCTTGCCTGCGCTCATGTCTTCGAACAGGGCCACAGTGCCGCCGCCAACGTTGCGCGGCAGGCTGTCGCGCGGGATGCGCCACAGGTCCTCGATGAATGTCCGGTCCGCCTCCACCAGCGCCGAACGCTGGCCGGGCAGGCCTGGCCCCATGTAGCCCATCTCGCGGCCGCCCATGGCATTGGGTTGCCCGGTCAGGGAAAACGGCCCGCTGCCCGGCCGGCAGATCGCCCCGGTGGCCAGGTGCAGGTTACACAGGGCGTTGGTGTTCCAAGTGCCGTGGGTACTCTGGTTCAGGCCCATGGTCCAGCAGCTCATCCATTCGGCGGCTTCGCCGATCCATGACGCAGCCTTTCGAATATCCGCCTCGGGCAGGCCGGTGATTTGCGCGACCGTGGCGGGAGGATAGTCCTCGAGGAATTCGGGCATGGCCTCCCAGCCTTCGGTGAACGCGGCGATGAAGGTCGGGTCGGTATGGCCGTTTTTCACCAGCAGGTGCAGCAAGCCATTGAGCAAGGCCAGGTCGGTCCCTTGCTTGATCGGCAGGAACAGGTCGGCTTTGTCCGCGGTGGCGCTGCGCCGTGGATCGACCACGATCAGCTTCGCCCCGGCCTTGACCCGGTCCAGCATGCGCAGGAACAGGATCGGGTGACAGTCGGCCATGTTCGCGCCGATGACGAAAAACAAATCAGCATGATCGAAGTCCTGGTACGAACCCGGAGGGCCGTCAGAACCGAGGGACAGCTTGTAGCCGCTGCCGGCGCTGGCCATGCACAGGCGGGAATTGGACTCGATGTTGTTGGTGCGAACAAAACCCTTGGCCAGCTTGTTGATCAGGTATTGGGCTTCCAGGGACATTTGCCCGGACACGTAGAACGACAATGCATCGGGGCCATGGCGATCGAGGGTGTCGCGCAACCGGCTGGCCGTCTCGCTGATCGCCTTGTCCATGGCGATGCGCACCGGGTCGCGCTGGCGCTCCTGGCGCAGGTAGGCATGCTCCATCCGCCCCGACTCGGCGATGGCCTGGCCGCAGGTGGTGCCTTTGGTGCAGAGCCGGCCGGCGTTGGTCGGGTGGGCCTTGTCGCCGCTGACCTTGACGACCCGGTTGTTTTCGACCTGCATGACGATGCCGCAGCCCACACCACAATAGGGACACACACTGCGTACGGTTTTGCTTGCCATCCTCGCCCCTCGAATCTCTTGCCGGCCGTTACCGATGCCGGAAACAAAAAAGGCGCCATGCGGCCCACCGTCATAAAAACGGGGGACACACGGCGCCTTTGTCGTATGCATGCAATCAGCGTTGACTGCAGGGTTGAGATGTACCTAGCAAGTCACGCGCCAGAAATGCCTTTCAGGCCGTGATCGTTGTCGATACGGGGGCGGGCAAGGGGAGATCGTCGAGCGTCGGTGCAAATGAACGCTGCACCCTGCACTTTTATAAAGCGCCACCTGCACCCGGGTGCACCAGTCGGTGGCGGTGGCGGGACTGGCACCTGCAGCGCGCCAATCCCGCCCGCGCTGTCACTTGCCCAGCGCTGGGGTGCGCGGCGGGATCAAGCGCTTCGAACCGGTGGCCTCGAACGCCGAGGCCAGGCGCAGCAGGGTCGAGTCGTCATAGGCGCGACCGGCAAAGGTCAGCCCCACGGGCATGCCGATGTCCGGCATGACCCCCATCGGCACGGTGACGGTCGGCACCCCCAGATGGCGTATCGCGAGGTTGCCGTTGGCCACCCAGACGCCGTTGCTCCAGGCGATGTCCGCCGCTGCCGGGTCGACATCGGCATTGGCCGGGCCGACGTCGGCGACGGTCGGAAAAATTACCGCATCGAGCCCCAGCCGATCCATCCACTGCTCGAGATCGATCTGGCGCGTCTGTTCAAGGCCGCGCAGGCCGTCCGGCACCGTCGGGATCTGGTCCCACGGGGTGATGCCCCGCTCGGCCATGCGCACGTACTCGTCCATGCCGGCGGCAAGGTCGCCCTCGCGGTTGGGCAGGGTGCCTGGGTCATGGGGGAAAATCAGCGGTCCGTCGACATCGACCAGGCGGTTCAACTGTGGATCGCCGTTGGCCTGCAGGAAATCATCGAAGGCCCAGGCCGTCAGGTCCCACAACTCGTGATGCAGGAACTCCTTGGACACGATTCCGCGATTGAACACGGTCGGCGCACCGGGACGATCGCCCTCGCAGTTGGAGACCAGCGGGAAATCCACCTCGATGACTTCGGCGCCGGCGGCTTGCAAGGCCTGGCGGGCCTGCTCCCACAACCCGATCACCGAAGGCCGGGTGTGGATGCGCTGCCCGGTCGGGCCGCCGATGCCAGGGGCCTCGCTGGTGCCGGCTTCAGGGTCGGCGTTGATGTACATGCGCGGCACGCCCAGGCGCTTGCCGGCCAGGGCCGCGGCGTTGGCGGCCAGGTCCTGGTAGGAAGCGGGGCGCACCGAGGCGACAGATGGAATCGGCACCCAGGGTTGCAGGCGCCACAGGTCGCCGCGGGTGTCGGGGTCTTCGGCCACCACCACGTCGAGCACCTCGAGCAGGTCCGCCATGGTCCGGGCGAACGGCACGACCACGTCCATGGTCGGCGTCAACGGCCAGTTGCCACGCACCGAGATCACCCCGCGCGAAGGCGTGTAGGCGCACAAGCCATTGTTGGAGGCCGGGCCACGACCGCTCGACCAGGTTTCTTCAGCCAGGCCGAAGGCGGCAAAGCTGGCGGCGGTGGCGGTTCCGGCACCGTTCGACGAGCCGGAGGCGAAGGGGGCGGTGAGGTAGTCGGCGTTGTACGGGCTTTCTGCGCGGCCGTAGACGCCGCGCTGCATGCCGCCGTTGGCCATCGGCGGCATGTTGGTCTTGCCCAGGCAGATGGCGCCGGCGGCGCGCAGCCGTTCGATAGTGAAGGCATCGCGACAGGCGACCAGGTCCTTGAAGGCCGGGCTGCCGGAGGCGGCGGTCAGCCCCTTTACCAGGTAACTGTCCTTGGCCGTGTAGGGAATGCCATCGAGCGGGCCCAGGGCCTGGCCCTTGGCGCGCCGGGCATCGCTGGCCTGGGCCTCTTGCAACGCCTCGGGGTTGCGCACCACGACCGCATTGAGCGCGGTGGGCGTCTGGGGCGTGTCGTAGGCATCGATCCGCGCGAGATAGGCCTGGACCAGTTCAACGGCGGTGGTCTGGCCGGATTCGAGCGCAGCGCGCAGTTGGGCTATGGAAACTTCGGTGACTTCGATCATGCGGTGACTGCCGGCTGTTGATGGGGGATGCGCGGGTTGAGGCATCCGGGTACGCCCGTCATGTTAGCACCGCGATCGCCGATGTCAGCTGCCGGCTTGAACAAGCAGGCGCTGGCTCGCCGGACTGAAGGCGGTGCGCAAGCGCTCGATGACCCGGTCGATCGAAGGGCCTTCAATGGCCGGTGGTTGCGGGCTCTCGCCGAACTCACGCCAGATGAACAGGGTCATCTCCGCGCCATCGGTCAGCGTGTGTGCGCTGGCGCTGTCGCCGAAGTTTTCCAGCAGCCGATAGCGCTCATCCTGCCAGAACAGGTCCTCGACCCACGGGTACACCGGGATGTAATGGAAATGGATGGGGAAGCGCGGATCGTGGCCGAATCGGCTGATGTAGAGCCACTTGGGCTGCAACTCCGCTTGCAGGGTTTCCTGCACCCTGGCGAGCAGCCCGCCCATCTCGGCCAGGGCCTGCTCGGGAAGGTCGGACAATGAATTGGCGTTGTGCCGGGTGCCCAGGACCAGATAGCCGGGGAGCGCCGAAGACATGTGGTGGTTGAGGATCCAGTGGGCGGTTTCATGGATGATGAAACGGGGTGCTATGTCCATGGGTCAATGTCCGTTGGCGACGCTGCCAAAAGGGGCGGGTGGGTTGGCCTCGACTGATTCTAAATCCAGCAAAGCTCCGTGGGATACGCTTTTTGCGCTGGTGCCAAGCGCGGGCAATGTAGGGGCAAATCCTGCCGCCGACCACCAGACCTGGGTGTAGCAGGTTAACGCTTTGGTATGAGGCCGGGGGGTTCACAGGTCCAGGTCAATCACATGGGCGGCCTCGAATTGAGCGTTTTCATTGATGCCATTCCTGGCATAGCCCCGGGCGTTGCACACGACCCGGGTGTTGCCGATCCGGTAATCGAAGCTGCCATGGGTATGGCCATGCAACCAGAGTGCCGGCTGCCACGCCTTGATCCGCTCTTCGAGGTCTGACACGAAACTTGCGTTGATCGGCGAATCGGCGAAAGCCGGGCTGATGCTCGAGCGGGTCGGGGCGAAATGCGATATCACCACCGTCGGGATATTCCGGTCGGCGGCAAAACAGTCTTCCAGCCAGGCGACCGTCTGCAGGAAAATCAGCTGGGAAATGGCCGGGGTGAACAGGTCTGGAAAATCAGGCGAAACCCTGATGCGGCTGAAGTCGCGGATCAGACTCGTGGCCATGTCGATTCCCTGGGCCCGATCTTCGGCTTGATCAAAAAGACGGTAGTCGGACCACAGGGTGCAACCGAGGAACCGTACGCCGTCGTGAATGTGCGCCGTGCGTTCCATTACGTGGATCGATGTGCCTTGGGACAAGCGGTGCAGTTGCTCGTAGGTCGAGATCAAGTCGCTGCCGTAGAATTCGTGATTGCCGGCCACGTACAGCACCGGTGTCGGGCATGCCCTGGCCCACTCGATGGCGGCGGCCGGCCGGGAGATATCGCCGGCCAGGACCACGATATCCGCTTCCAACACCGGAAACGGCAGGGCATCGACGGACAAATGGATATCGGAAAGCAGGGCGATGCGCATGGAGCGGTTCCTGGCAGTGGGTGCTAATTACTTGAGGGGATGACGCACCAGAATCGATTCGTCGATCTGGTCGATGGAGGTGACCCCCGTCAATGTCATGGCCACGCGCATTTCCTTGGCGAAGATATCCAGCATGTTTTCCACCCCGCGTTGACCGTCGGCCGCCAGGGCATAGGCCATGGAGCGTCCAAGCAGTACCCCTTTGGCTCCCAGTGCCAACATGCGCACCACATCCAGCCCCGAGCGGATCCCCGAGTCGACCAGCACCTTGAGGTCATTGCCCACCGCTTGCATGATTGGCGGCAGGGCTTGGGCCGTGGAGAGCACGCCATCCAGCTGCCGGCCGCCGTGGTTGGAAACGATGATACCGTCGGCGCCAAAACTGACCGCATCCCTGGCGTCCTCGGGGTCGAGAATGCCCTTGATGATCATCGGGCCCTTCCAGAAATCGCGAATCCACTCCAGGTCGCTCCAGCTGATCGACGGGTCGAAGTTGTTGGCCAGCCAGCCGATGTAATCTTCGAGCGTAACGGCCTTGCCCAGATACTTCGAGACATTGCCCAGGTCATGGGGCCGCCCCATGAGGCCGACGTTGAAGGCCCAGTCGGGCCGGGTGATGGCCTGCAACATTCGCCGCGACGATGCATAGGGACCGGACATGCCCGAATGGGCGTCGCGATAGCGGGCGCCGGGCGTCGGCATGTCGACCGTGAACACCAGGTTCCGCACGCCGGCGGCCTTGGCGCGTTCCAGCGCGTTTCTCATGAACCCGCGGTCCTTGAGCACATACAGTTGAAACCAGATGGGCTGTTGAGTGTTGGCGCGGACCTCTTCGATCGAGCACACCGACACGGTGGACAGGCACAGCGGGATGCCTTTGTTTTCGGCGGCCTTGACCGCCTGCACTTCGCCACGGCGGGCGAACATGCCCGTCAGCCCTACCGGCGCCAATACGATGGGCATCGACAGGCGTTGATGGAACAGGGTGGTTTCCAGGCTCAATGCTTCGACGTTCTTGAGGATGCGCTGGCGCAGGCTGACGTCCGCCAGATCGGCGCTGTTGGCCCTCAGCGTGTGCTCGGCATAGGCTCCGCCATCGATGTAGTCGAACAAAAAACGCGGGAGCTTGCGACGGGCTGCCTCGCGATAGTCGGATGCGGACGAAATGATCATATTGCCGATGCCTTGAGCTGATGGGGGACGGTGACGCCTGTCGAGCTTGAGGGCAGATTAGCCCATGCAATTGCAACTCTGTTGAAAAGCCGTGCAAACCTTTGGTGGCTGCAACATGGACGAAACATTACGCGCCTATGATCCGCCTCAACCAAAACCGAGGGAGCGACCCATGAACCGGCCATCAAGAAGCATCCGCAAACTGCTCGACTCCGTGGCCTCCAACAACGAGGGCGCGGCGCTGGATGTGATGCGCGCCGCTGAACAGCTCAAGGACGAGGTGCTGCGCCAACGCTTGCTCAACCTGATTCATCGGCTCAACCAGGACGCCATCGACTTGCGCATTGCCCGTGACGAGATCCAGGGTGGCGCCATCAAGCTTGCGTGACGGGCTTGCTTCAACCTGCGTGAGCCAGGTAATAGGCAACCAGAGCATTGGCGTGGCCATGACCCAGGCCATGCTCGGTCCTGAGCCAGGCGACCATTTCCATGTGCTTCTTGTTGCTGACGGTCTTGAGCAGGTCCAGCCAGTGGCTGACCGGGTGCCCGTACTTTTTTTCGATTGAAGGGAAGTACGAGGCGGGGCCTTTGGTTTTTGTGTCTTCAGTCACGTTGCAAACTCCATTTTTGCTGGGTGATCAGGAGAGCCGGGAAATGCTCCCGACGCAGCATCGGTAACGGTACTTTTTAGCCTGTGCTGAATCCGCCGTCCACTCCTGGTATCGCATCACAGCAATCGCGGCCTGACAGCCGATCCATCTCTCACGGCCGAATCGGATCTACTGCAGGAGCTGGCTTGCCAGCGATGGCGGCACCAAGGCCACCATCGCATCGCCAGCAAGCCGGCTCCTACAGATGCGCGCAATGCCACACATTCATCATGGCCCCACAAATCCTGTAGGAGCTGGCTTGCCAGCGATAGCGGTGTAACGGCCACCATCGCATCGCCAGCAAGCCGGCTCCTACAGATGCGCGCAATGCCACACATTCATCGTGGTCCCACAAATCCTGTAGGAGCTGGCTTGCCGGCGATAGCGGTGTAACGGCCACCATCGCATCGCCAGCAAGCCGGCTCCTACAGATGCGCGTAACGCTACACATTCATCATGGCCCCACAAATCCTGTAGGAGCTGGCTTGCCGGCGATGGCGGTGTAACGGCCACCATCGCATCGCCAGCAAGCCGGCTCCTACAGATGCGCGCAATGCCACACATTCATCATGGCCCCACAAATCCTGTAGGAGCTGGCTTGCCGGCGATGGCGGTGTAACGGCCACCATCGCATCGCAAGGTGAACTGACCGTATGATGTTGGCTTCATCGTCGATAAGGAGATCGCCATGTCGCCAAACAAGGCATGCCCCGTCATT
>NZ_JAXDEO010000103.1:0-10894 GCF_035064975.1 Pseudomonas sp. YuFO20 | reverse complement strand
CGCCAAGGACCACAACTTTCTCGGCTTTGGCAGCGGTCTGTCCTGGAGCGATGATGGCCTGGACAACCTCTATAAAGTGCGCTCCCCGTTCGACTACGAAACCACCGAAATTCTCTGGGACGCATCGAGCAATAAAAAGGTGCGTGAAACCCGGCGAGTGTTCAACCGCTTTCATCTGTTGACCCTGGAAGAAACCACCCAATACACCACAGATCCGGGGAAAGACCACACCTACCAGAGGACCGACACCGAGTACTACATCGACCCGAACCTGGGCTTCAAGGACCAGAAGCCCTATTGCCAGCTGCCGAAAACCGTGACCCAGACCTGGCGCCACGTCAGCGCCACATTGCCCCGCCATGTGCAGACTGTCACCACCACCTACGACGACTTCGGCAACCTGCTGACCCAGGTCAACGCCGACGGCGTGACCGAAACCAGCGAGTGGTACCAGGCGCAAGGCGAGGTGGGCTGCCCGCCCGACCCGCAGGGGTTTGTGCGCAATATCAAAAGCAAGACCGTGAAGCCGTCTGCCTCCCAATATGGCAAGGCCCCGACCCTGCAGACCCTTTACACCTACACCGCGGAACTGGGACTGACCGGTTCCGGGCCCTGGCTGGCCATGAAGGACGAGACGCTGGGGCAGGTCATCAATGGCCAGGGCCAGGCGCTGCAGGTCACTGCCTACAAATACATCAACACGCCAAACAACCCGTTCGAACACGGGCGCAAGTTGCAGGACGCCGTGACGCTCAACGGCAAGACCACCACCACCGCCTATACCTACAGCATGGCCCGAAATGCCCGTAGTGGTGAGGCGGTGCTGCACACGGTCAACACCCTGACTGGTTTTGACGGGCAGAAAAAAATCATCAACCTGGAGCATTCCCTGTTCAATGGCGAGCCACTGCTCAACCATGACGACAACAAGGTGGAAATCGCCTACGAGTATGACCTGTTAGGGCGTGTGACCAAGGAAACCGTGGCGCCGGGCACGCCTTATGAGGCCAGTCGTAACTACACCTACTCGCTGGTCAACGCCAATGGTCAGCAGGCGACTCAAACCGCCAGGGACGTCAAGGGTGTAGAAACCATCACTCACCTGGACGGGCACAATCGGGTCATCAAGGAAACACGCCGCGATGCCGATGCCCTGGGCGGCAATCCGCAAGCGTTTCGCGAGACCTACAAAGCCGCCTACAACCACCTGGAGCAGTTGATCAGCGAGACCGTGATCGACTGGGAAAGGGCCACGGACGTGCCCTTGACCAGCCTGTTCAACTACGACGATTGGGGTGAGCAGCGCAGTGTGATTCGACCCGATGGCGTCGAGGAGCACGAGGTCACAGACCCGATTGGCCGCACCACCACACAATGGCTCGACGGCATGGGCAAAACCGTGACGGTCAACAACCTGTTCGACAAACCCGACAGTGTTAAACGTATCGACCTGGGCGGTCAGACGATCAGCGAGCATCTCTACCACTACGATGGCATCGGGCGGACCGCCGAGGAATATGATGCCGCCAGCAACTGGACGCGCTATGAGTACGACGCTTTCGACCGGATGACCAGGACGGTTTTGCCCGACAGCAACGAAGTCGAGCGCCAGTACGCCGCGCACAGCAGTGAAGACCTGCCGGTGAAGATCAGCGTCAACGGCAGCGTACTGGGTGAACAGGGCTTCGACGGGCTCGATCGGATGGTCGTGTCGATTACCGGCGGACGTAAAAGTGTCTATAACTTTGATCCGGGGCAAAGCCAGCCGAAAAGCGTCATGCGGCCCAGCGGTGTGGAAACCGGTTACGTCTACCGGCCGGAACTCGGTGAAGACCCGGAGCAGCGGATCGCCGTTGAAAGTACCGCCGTCTATACCTATGACGCTGAAAACGCGCGCCTGCGCAGCACTGAAGAAGTCGACGCAGCGGGCATTAAACATAGCCTTGAACGCCAGTATTTCAGTACCGGTGAGGTGAAATCGGAAAAACGTGAACAGACCGGTGGATCGCCGTACACCATGTTCTACGAATACAGCCGACAGGCCAGGTTGATGAGTTATACCGATGTGCTCGGGCAAATCCAGACCTACGAGTACGACGGGTTTGCCCGGTTGGTGGCCACTGAGCTGGGCAGCACTCGCTCGACCTTCACCTACGACACTGTGGGGCAACTCAAGACAATCGACACCCTCGATGGTACGCAAAGGCTGAAGATCGACCTGGAGTACGATGATTTCGGCCGTGAGACGCTGCGCACGTTCGACATGGGCAATCAGGTCGTTCAGACCCTGAGCCAGGCGTACGACGAAGTCGACCGGCTGACAATGCGCTCGTTGATGCAAGGCAATCAGACCCTGCGAGACGAAACCTACGCGTATGACGCACGTGGACGCCTGGTCGACTACAGCTGCACGGGCAGCCAGCGGCCTGAAGACCCCTATGGCAAGGTGATCAAGGGACAAGTATTCAGCTTCGATGCGCAGGACAATCTCGACTTCGTGGAAACCACGTTCGAGGGTGGGCGCCACGCGATCTATTTCGAGTACAGCAATCCGCAAGATCCTTGTCAACTGACCGGGCTGAGCAATGTATTGACTCCACCCAGGCCTGGCGACCCGCTCTATCCGCCGAGAATCGACTTCAATTATGACGCCGAAGGTAATCTGCTGCAGGACGAAGTCGGGCGCATTTTGGCCTATGACAGCCTGGGGCGTCTGATTAGCGTCAGCGCCTTGGCCGGTGGGACGGAAAGTGACTATCACTATGACTCGCTGGACACGCTGAGCGGCAGCAGTGTTGGCGGCAGTCACGAACAGCGTTTCTACCAGAACGGTGAACTGTCCAACCAGATCGAGGGTGCCAATAGCAGTACTTTCGTACGTGCCGAAGGAAATGTGCTCGCCGAGCACCAGGCAGGTGCTGGCCCAAAGTCCCTACTGCTGGCCAGTGATGACAAGAACAGTGTGCTGTGTGAGGTTGGGCAGGGTTTGACGAATGGCATTGCTTATTCCGCGTATGGGCACAGCAGTTCAGAGCAACCGGTGAGTGCACGGTTGGGTTACAACGGCGAGCTTCGGGAAACGTCAACCGGTTGGTATTTGCTGGGTAATGGGTATCGTGTGTTCAATAGGCTGTTGATGCGGTTTCATAGTCCGGATAGTTGGAGTCCGTTTGGGGAGGGTTGGATTAATTCTTACACTTATTGCGAGGGAGATCCGATATCTAATTCGGACCGTGACGGGCATTCGGTAGTGGGGCGGATTCTGCGTTTGTTCAGATCTACTACTAAGACCGTGGACGCGGAAAATATGCCCGCGGCGCTTTTGATAAACTCTAAGGCGCGCCCGGCAACCGTTCGGCCTATCCAGACCAAACACGTAAGGCAGTTGAATAAAGCCACCAAATTACGAAAATTGAAATATAACGAAATAATGGCAGAAACTGATAAAATGGCTCGGGATTCAGACTTTGTAAAGGCTTATGAGAAACAACATAAGGTGAGCTTTGTAAAGGAGGTAACTTCGTGGCGTAACGCTGCAGGCGAAGCTGTTAATAATGCCCGAGACGTGCAGAAATGGGCGAATAATAATATTGGCATGCCTGGTATAACCCGAGAGGCTGAAAGCGTGCTAAAAGCTGATGCATTGCAGTACGATAAAATTGCAGCAATGAACAGTAATTTAAGAAGCTCTAACTTTGATAATTGGCAGCAAAATCAAATGTATCAAGATAATCAGCAAAGGGCTAGGAACATAGGTAAACCTAAAGGTGTGAGGAATCGCTTGGGTATTGATAATCAGAGATAGATACTGTGCCAGACGAACTGGATGGTGACGCAGGGTGCAAAGCACCATTCAGTTTTTTTATCGCACACTACGTACACTTAGCGGATTTACAGCTCGCGAGAATAGAGTCTCATCCCAACCCACTCACCCGCGCAAACTCCACCAACCCACCGTCATGGCCAAGTCCCAACTTGTCCATGGCGGTTCTTTTTTGCCTGCTGATGGTTTTTTCACTGCGATTCAACTGCGCGGCAATCTGCCGGCCGGACAACCCCTGGACGAACAACCGCACCACCTCCATTTCTCGTTCCGAAAGATTCGCCGTCGCGTCGGAACGACAGTGGGGCAGGGACCGGGCCTCGAGAATCCGGGCAAAAGAAGGGCTGAGATAGCGACGCCCCTTGGTCACACTGTTTACGGCCTGTCTCAGTTCGCTCAACGGGCTGCGCTTGTCGAACAGGCCGCATACGCCATGATTGAGCAAGGCCTGCAGCAGGGAAGGGTTGCGCAACATGGTCATCACGATGAGCGGTATGTGGCCGAAGTGACGGTTCAGGTAACCCATCAATGCCAGGCCATCGGGAAAGCGCCCGTAGGGCATCGAATAATCGCTGATCAGGATGTCGCAGGGTGTGACGTCCAGGTGATAGATCAGCTCATCGGCGTTGAGCGCTTCAGCGACCACGGAAAACGGCGATCCGGGCGATGCGGTCAAGGCCGTCCTGGCACCTATCAACACTACCGGATGGTCATCGGCAAGAATGATGCGCTGGCTCATGAAGCCGCGCCCCGGTCGGCAACACCAGCGCGATGCAGGTGCATCGCGGCAGGCATTGGCCGGCCGCGGGTCAAGGCAGATGAATCAGGCCTTGCTCCAGCGCCTTGACCACAGCGCTCCAGCGCGAGCTCACACCGAATTTTCGGCGGATGTTGCAGAAGTGGTAGTTCACCCCGGCTTCGGTGCATTCGACGATCTGGCCGATTTCCCAGGAGGATTTGCCGGCAGCGCTCCACTGCAAGACTTCTCTTTCCCTGTTGGTGAGTGTGATCGGCTTGGGTTGTGCGGGTTCCGGTGGCTGGAAACTGACCTGGGCTGACGATGACCGTGTTGGAGCTGGGTTGGAACGGTACATGACGGACTCTCCCAATTATCATCAATGATGGCGTGGGCACGGCAGAATCTTCCTACTTCATAAAGGCATGGTTCATGCGGCCTGCCTTCAGACACCTGATTCAGGGCTGTCGGCATGGTCCAGTTATATCGAAAGCAGACGACTTTGGAACCTGACAGAAATTACAGGTAGGCGACTTTAATGACGAAATGCCGATATGGCTGTCAGCTATCGCACCGTCTGGTGTAGGTATTTTCTACGCGATGCGCCGGTGCAACCTTTTGAACAATAAAATCCCGATTGAAGGGGATTCGAACGCCAGGGTGGCGCGCTTCGCGATTTGAGATAGGGTTGTGTCAGGAACTCGCGCGACTGGAGAAATACATGCGCTATTCAGGCTTGACCCAACGCATCGCCGGTGAAGGCGCCGCGGCCTGGCAGATTCATGACCGCGCACTGGAAATGCGCGCACAGGGCGTCGACATATTGCTGCTGTCGGTCGGCGACCCGGATTTCGATACACCCAAGCCCATCGTTCAGGCGGCCATCGACAGTTTGCTGGCCGGCGACACCCACTATTCGTCAGCGCGTGGCAGTCGGGCCTTGCGCGACAGCATTGCCCGGCGACATCGACGTCGAAGCGGTCAGGTGGTGGACGCCGACCATGTGATCGTGATGCCCGGGGCGCAAAACGCGGTGTATTCGGTCGCGCAGTGCGTGCTCGATCCGGACGACGAAGTGATAGTCGCCGAACCGATGTACGTGACCTATGAAGGGGTGTTCGGTGCGTGTGGGGCGAAGGTGGTGCCGGTGCCGGTGCGTCCGGAGAACGGTTTTCGGGTCGATCCGGCGGACGTGGCGGCCCGGATTACCCCCAAAACCCGCGCGCTGTTGCTCAACAGCCCGAACAATCCTTCCGGCGCCAGTCTGTCGCTGATGATCTGGCAGGAGCTGGCGTTGCTGTGTATTCGGCATGACCTGTGGCTGATCAGCGACGAGGTCTACAGCGATCTGCTGTACGAGGGCGAACACATCAGCCCGGCCAGCCTGCCGGGCATGGCCGAGCGGACGGCGACCATCAACAGCCTGTCCAAATCCCATGCCATGACCGGCTGGCGAGTGGGCTGGGTGATCGGGCCAAAAACCTTGAATGACCATCTGGAGCATCTGTCGTTGTGCATGCTGTTCGGCATTCCGGAGTTCGTGCAAAAGGCCGCGCAGCTGGCGCTGGATGAAGACCTGCCGGAGGTGGCGTCGATGCGCGAAGAGTATCGCCAGCGCCGCGACCTGGTGTGTGCGAGCCTCAGGCATTGTCCGGGTATCCGTCCGATCCGGCCGGATGGCGGGATGTTCGTGATGGTCGACGTGCGCCAGACCGGGCTGACCGCCCAGCATTTCGCCGAGCGGCTGCTGGAGGGGTATGGGGTGTCGGTGCTGGCGGGGGAGGCGTTTGGGCCGAGTGCGGCGGGGCATATCCGCATTGGGCTGGTGGTGGATCAGCGCAAATTGGCGGATGCGTGTCGGCGCATAGCGCTGTGTGCGATGGATCTTCTGGAGGCGCGGCGGGCCTGAGGGATTTGTGGTGGTTGGGCCGGCCCCTTCGCGATCAAGCCCGCTCCCACACTCGATCTGTGGCGTTCACAAATCCCTTGTGGGAGCGGGCTTGCTCGCGAAGGCTGCCTGACAGGCGCCAATTATGTCAGCCCCTCCACGCCGCGCCATTCACCAGGTTCTTCGGCCGTTCACCCGCCAACGCCGCCAGCAGATTATCCACCGCACACCGGGCCATGGCCTCCCGTGTCTCATGGGTCGCCGAACCCATGTGCGGCGTCGCCACCACGTTGTTCATCTGCAACAACGGCGAGTCAAGATTCAGCGGTTCACGCTCGAACACATCCAGCCCGGCCCCACGAATCTGTCCCGTGCGCAACGCCTCGATCAGTGCCGCTTCGTCGACCACCTTGCCCCGGGAAATGTTGATGAAGATGGTTTCGGGACGCATCAGGGCAAATTGCTCTGCGCCGATCAGGCCTTCGGTTTCAGCGGTCAGCGGCAAGGTCAAACAAACAAAATCGGCCTGCTGCAACAGCTCCGACAGGCTGCGGTACTGTGCATTGAAACGCTGCTCCACCGCCGGTTTCGGCGAGTGGCTGTGGTAGATCACCGGCATGCCGAAACCGAAGTGCCCACGCTGGGCCAGCGCTTCACCGATGCGCCCCATGCCGATGATGCCCAGGGTCTTGCCATGCACATCGCTGCCGAAATGCGCGGGGCCGATGTTGCGGGTCCATTGCCCGGCGCGCACCAGGTTCGCCAGTTCCACCACGCGCCGGGCACTGGCCAGGATCAGGGCGAAACCGGTGTCGGCGGTGGTTTCGGTGAGCACGTCGGGGGTGTTGCTGAGCAGGATCCGGCGGTCGGTCAGGTAGTCGATGTCGTAGTTGTCGACCCCCACCGAGACGCTGGCGATGGCCTCCAGGTTTGGCGCCAGGTCCAGCAGTCCGGCGTCCAGTTTCAGGCTGGCCCCCAGCAAGCCGTGCGCGTGGGGCAGGGCCTCGCGCAGACGGGCCAGGCCTTCGTCGTCGAGGCTTTCGATCAGCGTCACCTCGGCCTGCTCGTGCAAGCGGGCCATCAGCAGCGGCGAGAGTTTCTTGTACAGAACAACCTGCTTTTTCATAGTCGTCATCCAGTCAGGAATGGGCGGCGGTACGGGTCACAGCGACCGGGGGACGCTCCCGGTCACTGGCGCCGGGTTTGAGGAACATCGTCAGCACCACCGAGAACATCAGCGCGCCGCTCATCAACAGGTAGGATGCGCCGGGGGAACCAGTGGAGCTGTTCAGGTAGCCGACCAGGTAGGAGCCGCCGAACGAACCGAGCGCGCCCATGCTGTTGATCAACGCCATCGCGCCGCCGGCCACGTTGGCCGGGAGGATCTCCGGAATGATCGCGAAGAACGGCCCGTAAGGGGCATACATGCAGGCACCGGCAATCACCAGCAAGGTGTAGGACCACCAGAAATGTTCGGCGCCCAGGGCGTAGGACGCATAGAAAGCGATCGAGGCGATCAACAGTGGTGGCCAGACGAAGCGTTTGCGTTTTTGCAGTTTGTCCGAGCCCCAGGACACCAGCAGCATGCCGATCACCGCCGCCAGATAAGGCAGCGCCGACAGCCAGCCGGCCTCGACCATGTCCATCTGTGCGCCGGCCTTGAGGATCGACGGCAGCCACAGCACGAAGCCATAGACGCCGATGCTCCAGCAGAAGAACTGCAGGGCGAGGATGATCACTTTCGGCGAACGGAAGGCTTCGGCGTAGTTCTTCACCGCCTTGATGCCGACCTGTTCGGCGGCCAGGGCGCTTTCCAGGTCCTGTTTTTCCTGGTCGTTGAGCCACTTGGCCTGGGCCGGACGATCATCGGCCAGGCGCCACCAGATAAACGCCCAGAGCACCGCCGGCAAGCCTTCGACGATGAACATCCAGCGCCAGCTGTAATGCTGCACCAGATAGCCCGAGACCACCGACATCCACAGCATGGTCACCGGGTTGCCGAGGATCAGGAAGGTGTTGGCCCGCGAGCGTTCGGCGCGGGTGAACCAGTGGCACAGGTAGATCAGCATCGCCGGCATGACGGCAGCTTCGACCACGCCGAGCATGAAGCGGATGACGATCAGCCAGTAGGCGTTGGAGACGATCCCGGTCAGGGTCGCGAGGCTGCCCCAGAGGATCAGGCTGACGAAGATCAGTTTCTTCACGCTGTGTTTCTGCGCGTAGATCGCTCCCGGTACCTGGAAGAAAAAGTAACCGAGGAAGAACAGCGCGCCGAGCATCGACGACAGGCCCGGGGTGATCATCAGGTCGGCGGCCATGCCGGACGCGGCGGCGAAGCCGTAGTTGGCGCGGTCCAGGTACGCCAGGCTGTAGGTGATGAACACGATGGGCATGATGTACCACCAGCGGCGGGTGGCGAGGGTTGCGGTTTTCATGGTGATGCTCCTGAGCTTGTTGTTTTTGTCGCAGCAGGTGTTAAATCTTCAGTGACTGTGCCGGCCTCATCGCCAGCAGGCTGGCTCCCACAGTTTTTGTGGGAGCCAGCCTGCTGGCGATGACGGCCTCGAATTCAACGGACATCTCGGCTCGGGTCGGCAACCCCTCCATATCCCCCCGACTCTGCACCGCCCGGCTGCCAATCCAGTTGGCGCGCTGCACGGCGTCGGCAAAGCTGTGGTTTTCCAGGAGGGCGCTGATCATGCCGACGGCAAAACCATCGCCGGCACCGACGGTGTCGACCACCGTTTGCACCGGCACACCAGCGACGAAACCCTGATCCAGGTGTGTGCGGTAATAAGCGCCGTGCGGGCCGAGTTTGATCGCCACGGCTTCGGCGCCCTGGCCTAAGTAGAACGCGGCAATGTCGGCCGGGTCTTCGAAACCGGTGAGCAAGCGACCTTCGCTCAGCCCCGGCAGCACCCAGTGGGCGAGGGCGGCTAGGCGGTTGATCTCAGTGATCATCTTTTGCTCGCTGGCCCACAGGCTTGGGCGCAGGTTCGGGTCGAACGACACGCTGCGCCCGGCCTGGCGCATGCGGGTCATCAGTTCGAAGGACATCTGCCGCGCGGTTTCAGAGAGCGCCGGGGGAATGCCGGTGGCGTGCAGGTGCCGGGCTTTGAGCAGTTCGGGCACGATCGAGTGCAGTGACAGGTGACTGGCCGCCGAACCACGGCGGAAATATTCGACCGCAGGATCGCTGCCATCGTCGGTGCGCGACTTGAGCTGGAAACCGGTGGGGTGCGCGGGGTCGATGTCGACGTGGCAGCAATCCAGGCCTTCCTGTTCCAGCGTGTCGATCACGAAGCGACCCAAGGAGTCGGCACCCACCCGGCTCAACCAGGCCACCTTGAACCCCAAGCGCGACAAGCCGATGGCGACGTTGCTGTCGGCACCGGCGATGCGTTTGTGAAACGCGCCGACGCTGGCCAGGTCGCCTGCCTGCTCGGCGACGAACATCGCCATGGTTTCGCCGAACGACAGGATATCGATCTCAGACATGGGCGTTCTCCAGCTGCGCGTGGCCCAGGTGGGCGAGGGCGGCGACGTGTTCAGTGGTCAGTTGCACCAGGTCGTCACCTTGCAGCGGATACTCCGCGGCTCGCATAACCCCTTGGGCCATGTGCCGCAGCAGCTGTTCCCACTGATGCAGGTCGCTGGCGGCGGGTGGGATGGCGACCAGCTTGCCGTCGGCGCGGCGGGTCACCGCCTTGCAGTGCACATATCCGACGTGGCGGCCGAGCAGGCGCGCGGCGCTGGCAGGCGACTGGTCCTGCCAGTGCCAGTTGCCGATGTCGAAGGTCATCTGGATGGGCAGGCTGTGTTGCTCGACTTCAGCAAAAAAACGCTGGAACGGCTCGATGCGACCGCCCTGCAGGGTCTGGTCGTTCTCGACCAGCAGATGCACCGGGCTCTGCGCGAGTGTGCGGTTCAGGGCCGCAAGGTCACAGTTGTCGGTGAAGTAACCCAGGGACACCTTCAGCCATTTGGCCCCGAATGCCTGGGCGCGTTGCAGCGCGGTGACCAGCTCGGGATTGGGTTTCGACTGGCCGGCCAGCCACAGTTCCATGGGTGAGGAATAGACGCTTTCAAGGCCCACGGCTTGAGTAGCGTTGGCCAGTTGAGCGGGGTCTTCAGCGGTCAGCAATTCTTCGCGCCATTCGATGCGCGAGGCGCCGGCGGCGGCCAGTACGTCGATGAAACTGCCTTGACCGCGCTGGCGTACCAGATCGGCGCCGTAGCTGGAGAGGCTGATGGAAACGGCAGGTTTGTTCATTGTTTTTCTACCTCTGAAACCGGTTTCATTTTTGTTCAAAAAAAATGGCGATCTTTCGGGCCTCATCGCCGGCAAGCCAACTCTCTGTAGGAGCTGGCTTGCCAGCGAAGGGGCCCGCCCAATCACCGGAAAACTCCAAGGGTCGACCCCCTGACTATCAACCGCGCCGAAAAA
>NZ_JAXDEO010000102.1:0-10987 GCF_035064975.1 Pseudomonas sp. YuFO20 | reverse complement strand
TCAAGGACGCCTTCGCCGGCAAGCCGGCTCCTACAGTTCCGCGTCGACCACAAAACAACGCCGTGCGCAAACCCGTGTAGGAGCTGGCTTGCCAGCGAAGAGGCCCGCAAGCTCGATGCAATATTCAAGGACGCCTTCGCCGGCAAGCCGGCTCCTACACGCCCGCGTCGACCACAAAGCAACGCCTTGCGCAAACCCCTGTAGGAGCTGGCTTGCCAGCGAAGAGGCCCGCAAGCCCGATGCAATATTCGAGGACGCCTTCGCCGGCAAGCCGGCTCCTACACGCCCGCGTCGACCACAAAGCAACGCCTTGCTCAACCCCCTGTAGGAGCTGGCTTGCCAGCGAAGAGGCCCGAAAGCTCGACGCAATATTCAAGGACGCCTTCGCCGGCAAGCCGGCTCCTACACGCCCGCGTCGACCACAAAACAACGCCGTGCGCAAACCCGTGTAGGAGCTGACTTGCCAGCGAAGAGGCCCGCAAACTCGATGCAATATTCAAGGACGCCTTCGCCGGCAAGCCGGCTCCTACAGTTCCGCGTCGACCACAAAACAACGCCGTGCGCAAACCCGTGTAGGAGCTGACTTGCCAGCGAAGAGGCCCGCAAACTCGATGCAATATTCAAGGACGCCTTCGCCGGCAAGCCGGCTCCTACACGCCTAGCGCCCTTCTCTGCTTAGTCGGCAGCTGATCCGGCGCAGTCAGGCCGAGGGCAAGCTCCGCCACCCGCTCGGCCGCCGGTACGACACTGTGAATCTTGCCCACCCCCTGCCCCGCATACAGCGACAGTTTCTGCGCCATTCGCGGCTTGTCGATCGCCCGGGCGCCGCCACCGATCAGGCGCAGCAGGTTCCATTTGTCCCGATTGGGAATCACCCGGTGCGGCGTGCCGTAGGTCCAGCCGAACGAATAACCGGTGCGGTACTCGGTGTCATCGGTGGTTGCCTCGACAATCTTCTGTTTGTAGAGCGGATGGGCGTTCGACTCATCGGTGGCAATGAACGCCGTACCCACTACCACCCCCGATGCACCGAGCGACATCAGTGCGCGCACATCGTCGCCCTGGGCGATACCGCCTGCCGCCAATACCGGCCGCCCCTCGGCGACCGCCAGGATCGAGGTCAACAACGGCATGATGCCGATCGTGCCGCGATTGAGGTGCCCGCCACTTTCACTGCCTTGGGCAATGATGATGTCCGCACCCTGGGCGATGGCGTTGCGAGCCAGCTCCACCGAGCCCGCCTGCACCATGACCAGCAGCCCGGCATCTTTCGCCCGGGCAATCATGTCGGCGGCGTACTTCTCGGCATAAAACAGCGACAGCAGTTTGGGCTTTTCCTTGAGGATCACCTGGAACTGCGCTTCGAAGACCTCAGGGCCGCCAAACTGCGGCACCAGGTTCACGCCGAAGGGCCGGTCGGTCAGCGCCCGTGTTTCCTCGATCCAGCGGCGCAAGGCCAGGGGCGGCAGGCGCAAGCCGCCGATGACGCCCATGCCCCCGGCATTGGCCACTGCCGCGACCAGTTGCGGGCCGGAAATGGCGGCCATGCCGCCGAGGAAAATCGGGTATTTCACGCCGCAGAGCCGGGTGATGAGGTTACCCGCGAAATCGATTCTGTCCTGGTTCATGGCTCACAGCTCCACATGTTTTCCAAGCATCCGCTTGAGCGTGTTGTTCTTCAGGAGAAAGTGATTCTTCAGCGCGCCGAAGACATGCAGCGCGAGACCGGCGAGGAACGCCGAGGCGCCGATGTCGAACAGCACATCGACGACATGCTTCAAGGTCGGGTTGGCCGGCAGCAGCGCCGGAATCCACATTCCGCCGGGCAGTTGCAGCACCTCGCCGGCGGCGGCGCGGGAAGCCCATACCGCAATCGGCAGCAGCACCATCGCCAGGGCCAGCGCGACCGCCACCGAGCGGCTGACGATCACTTCGATGGGGTTCGGCGTGCCCACCGGCAGCGGATGGTAGGACGTGATCCGTGCCCAGAATCGATAGATCGAGACGAGGAACAGGATCAGGCCCAGCAGGTTTTGCACCCGGCCGAGTGGGTGTTGCAGTGCCGCGCTGGAGACCTGGTCGATCAGCAGTTGCAGCGCGAAAATCGCCAGCAGTGAACACGCCACGATCCAGTGCGTTACGACGGTGACAGGTGAAAATCTCAGGCCATTGTCTTTGAGTTGCATGACAGGCTCCTCTTGCAAAAGACGCACATCGAAAAGGTGGAGGATCAGTGACTGACCGCCTGCGCGGCCCCGAGCCCGGTCTGGGCGCGGATCAATTGATCGTCGAAACGCTCGCGCTCGAGCACCGCGCCCTGGCTGCGATCCGTCACCGAGCCCAGCCAGGTAAAGAGGAACGCCACGTTCATCGAGATGATCGCCGGGTAGTCATAGGGGAAGATCGCCTCGGCATTGCCCAGCACCTTGACCCACACCGCCGGCGAGAGCACCACCAGGCCGACGGCACTCACCAGCCCGGCAATGCCGCCGATCAATGCGCCCCGGGTAGTCAGCCCTTTCCAGTACATCGAAAGCACCAGGATCGGAAAGTTGACCGAAGCCGCCACGCCGAAGGTCAGCGCCACCAGGAAGGCGATGTTCTGGTCCTTGAACAGGATGCCCAGCACCACCGCGACGATGCCGATGCCGACCGAGGCGATCCGCGATACGCGGCGCTCGTCCCGGGCCTCGGCTTTGCCCTTCTTGACGACCATCACATAGAGGTCATGGGAGATCGCCGAGGTGCCGGCCATGGTCAGGCCGGACACCACCGCCAGGATCGTCGCAAACGCCACCGCCGAGATGAAGCCGAGCAGCAGGTCGCCACCCACGGCCTTGGCCAGGTGCATCACCGGCATGTTGCCGCCACCGATGAGCTTGCCGCCGACGATGCCGGACTCGTAGAAGGCCGGGTCCTGGCCGACGATCACGATGGCGGCCAGGCCCAGCACCGCCACGATCAGGTAGAAAAAACCGATGAAGCCCGTGGCGACGAAAACCGATTTACGCGCTTGCCTGGCGTCCGGCACGGTAAAGAAGCGCATGAGGATGTGCGGCAATCCTGCCGTGCCGAACACCAGCCCCAGCGACAGCGAGATCAGCGACAGCGGGTCGGCCACCAGTTTGCTCGGCAGCAGGATCCGCTCGCCATCGTGGTGCGCGGCCACGGCTTGCTGGAACAACAGGTCGAAGGAAAAACCGAACTTGCTCAGCGCCAGGATCGCGAGCAAGGTGCCGCCCACCAGTAGCAACCCGGCCTTGATGATCTGCACCCAAGTGGTGGCGACCATGCCGCCGAAGGTGACGTAGACCGCCATCAACAGGCCCACGGCAATCACCGCGTAATTGTAGGGCAAGCCGAACAACAGCTGGATCAACTGCCCCGCCCCCACCATCTGCACCACCAGGTAAAAGCACACCACCGTCAGCGAACCGAAGGCCGTCAGGGTGCGGATGCGATTCTGATCGAGGCGGTAGGAAGCGATGTCGGAGATGGTGATGCGCCCCAGGTTGCGGATGCGCTCGGCAAACAGGAACAGCAACAGCGGCCAGGCGACAAAGAAGCTGATCGAGTACAGCACACCATCGAAGCCGTTGAAGAAGATCATGCTGGTGACCCCCAGCAACGCCGCCGCCGACATGTAGTCCCCGGCCAGTGCCAGGCCGTTCTGGAAACCGCTGATGCCGCCACCGGCCGTGTAGAAATCATCCATCGACCGGGTCTTGTTGGCGGCCCAGTACGTGATGCCCAGGGTCGTGACGACGAAGACCAGGAACATGCCGATCGCGGTGATGTTGATCGGTTGTTTCTCGACGTTCTGCAAAACATCCCCGGCCAAAACGCTGGTGGCGACTGCACCGAGCAGCGTGCCGAGGATCAAGTGGATGCGTTTCATACGATGCCCCCCGCGCGAATCTGCGCGGTCAGTTCATCGAACTCACCGTTGGCACGCAGGATGTAGAGACCGGTGAACAGCCAGGCGCCGAGGATGAACACCACACCCAATGGCCAACCGATATTGATGATGCTGGTCGCCGACAGCTTCGTTGCCAGCAGCTGGGGCGCGAAGGCGGCGACGAGGATGAACGTGAAATACGGGACAAGGGTTGCAGCGGTAAGACTCGCGACGAACGTGCGCTGGCGCGAGACCAGATCCTTGTACCGGGGATGGTTGCGGATCCTGGCTGATTCGGTTGCATGGTTCACGTTGACTCCGTGTAGCAGTGGTAGCGTTATTGTTGTTCCACAGCCTCAGATTCAGACTCGATCCGCCACTGGCTGCGGTATCTGTGCCCGTTCAACCTATGCCCGGTACAGAATCATGTAAAATGATCATTAATGATCCAGTTGATCGTTTTTGGTGAATCAACTTCCCGTGGATTTCCGCTTGCGTGTTAATCTCTAATGAGCCTTGAATTGCGCATTGGTTATTGTTTTTTCAGATAGGTGAGTTCGATGGATGTCACGGATCTCAAGGTAGTGGCCGCGGTAGCCCGCCACGGCAGCATGAACAAGGCCGCCAGCGAACTGAACACCGTGCAGTCGAACGTGTCGGCGCGGATTCGCTCGCTGGAGGACGAGCTCGGCGTGGCCCTGTTCCAGCGCAGCGCCAAGGGTGTACAGGTGACGCCCGCGGGACGGCGCATCCTGCCCTTTGCCGACCGCCTGGCGAAATTGCTCCTCGATGCCTCCAGAGCCGCCCGCGATGACGGCCAGCCCAGGGGCGAGCTCGAGATCGGCACGCTGGAGACCACCCTCGCCCTGCGCCTGCCACATCTGATCGCCCGGTTCGCCAGGGATTACCCCGAGGTTCGCCCGGTGGTGCGCACCGGCACCACCTGCAGCCTGATCCAGGACGTCGTCGACTGTAAGCTGGAGGGCGCGTTCGTGGTCGGGCCGGTCAATCACCCGCAGCTGCGCAGCGAAGTGGTCTTTCGCGAAGAACTGGTGCTGGTCACCTCACCGGCCCTGCACCGCCTGGCGGATGTCGCCGCGGCCTTGAATCTCAAGACCGTGGTTTTCCGTCTTGGCTGCTCCTATCGCCAACGCCTGGACACACTGCTGACCAGCCTTGGCGCCCCCACCCCCGAGCCGCTGGAGTTCGGTTCAATCGAAGCGATCATTGCCTGCGTGTCGGCCGGGGTCGGGGTCACGCTGTTGCCCAGGGGCGTTGTTGCCAACGCGGCGCGCGAGGGCTTGGTGGCCGTGCACGAACTGTCCCCGCAGCTGGCTGAAGTGGAAACGGTGTTCGTGCGGCGCCTCGACGGCTATTTCTCCAGTGCGCTTTCCACCTTTCTGCACAGCGTGCATATGGCTGGCGTACGCGTTACCTTGGCGTTGTAGCGCTCTGCAGCGTACCAATCCGTGACCTGATCCAACCGTTGACCCCGGCACACGACACCAGCAGCGCGCCCGTGACCAGGAACACCTGGTGCAGGCCGAAATGCGCACCGATCTGGCCACCGATCAAGGGCCCGATCACCTGCCCGGAAAACTGCGCCGATTGCAGGTAGCCGAGGATTTTTCCGCTGTTATGCTCCGCCACCGACTGCCGGATCAGCTTGGCGATCGCCGGCAGCAGCCCGGCCAGGGTCATGCCCATCAGGCCGCGCAACACTGCCAGCTGCCACCACTGCGTGACGAATGCCTGGGGCACCATGACGATGCCGGTCAGCACCAGGCAACCGATGATCACCTTCCAGCTGCCGACCCGATCGGCCAACGCCCCCAGCCGGGCGGCGGTGAGAATGCTGCCCAGCGCCGAGCAGGCCATCACAATCCCGGCAATCCGCGCCTGATCATCAAGCGCCACGCCCAGGTCACCGATGTAGACGGTGATGATCGGCTCGATCGACATGTTGGCGAGCAAAACCATCATCGCCGTCATCAACAACGCGGCGATGATTGGCCAGCGCGCACTGTCAGCCTCGTGCCTGGATGTAGCGACCCCCCGTGCCCCGTCCAACTGCCGGCTGAAATCCTCGCGAACCAGCACCAGAGTGGCGATCGCGGCCACTGCGATCATGCCGCCACCGACGAAAAAAGTACCGCGGATGCCGACCCACTGCGGCAGGAAACCACCCACCAGCGGCCCGATCAAGTTGCCGGACAACGCCCCCGTCGACAGCACGCCCAGTGCCCACCCGGCCTTTTCCCGTGGCACCTGGGATCCGATCATCACAATCGAAGCCGAGGCATAACCGCCGATGAGCCCGGCGACCAGGCGCAGCACCACAAGATCAGTCACATCCCGCGCCAGCCCGATCAGCGACATCACCACCGCCATGCCGATGGCCGCGCGCACCAGCATCGGCTTGCGCCCATAACGATCGGCCAGTCGCCCCCACAGCGGCGCGGTAATCGCCGTACCAAAAAACGTCGCACCGAAGGCCACGGCGGACCACTGCACCACATCGGCCTGGGCCGTTACACCAAGCTGTTGCACATAGAGCGGCAGGAACGGCAACAGCATGCTCAGGCTCACCAGGGTGGTGAACGAACCGAACACACAGACAGCCAGGTTGCGCCGCCAATAGGCCAGATTGCGTTCGGCGTAATTCATGGGGTCACCGAGGTACACGAGCTTCGCAGAGCCGCCAGCAGGTCAATCACAAAGGCCAGCAACATGGCCGCCGTGCCAATCAGGAACAACAGGCTGTAGTTGCCGCCGCTGTAGGAAAACAGGAACGACAGCCCATAAGCGGCGACCGCCTGGAACAGGGCGAAACCCACCGTGGCGGTCTGCCAGGCCGCACTTTGCCGGGCCGGATGGCGGACAAGAATTTCCTGGACCCGCCCCAACACCAGCGGCACGGTCCCGGTGACAAAGGCGCCGACCGTCACGCTGGACACCATCAGCCAGAGGCTGCCCGGTGCGAAGACCGGTACCGCGACGGCGATGGCCTCGATGAGGAACGACACCCGCAACGCGCGAGCGAAGCCGACCCGGTCCGCCAGCCCCCCTGCCAGCAGCGGGCCGACCGTGGCGCCAATGCCAAACAACACCCAGTACTGCGCGCCCGTCTGCAGGCCCTGGCCCAGGCCCCGGGCCACGAAATCCACCAGAAAAATCATGTGTGGCACCCACCCGGCGGCGTTCAGCGCGTACTCCACATACAGCGCCTTGAGGGTGCCGTTGGGCGCCGGGCGATGGTGCTGGACTGTGCTGGCCACCGGCGCGTTTTCCGTCGGCCAGCCGCGCCAGGCAATGGCGGTGAGCAACAGCGCGATCACGCCCAGACCCAGCCAGGTTTGCCCAAGGCCCTGTTGCAGCAGCAGCGGCACCAAGGTCCCGGACGCCGCGATCCCGACGCCCACGCCCATGAAGATCACCCCGCCCGCCAGGCCCCGGCGCGAGGGCGGCACGTGCGCCAGCACAGTCGGCGCGGCCAGGACCATCAGCGCCCCGCCGGCGACACCGGAGAGGAATCGCCAGGCGAAGAACCAGGCAAAGGACAGGGGCCAGGCGCAAGCGAAAAACGCGACGCTGGCCAGCAGCATCATGCCCCTGAGGGTCGCTCGGGTAGAAGTTCTGGCCGCCAGTGTGCGGCCGAAGATCGCTCCGGCCAGATACCCCGCCAGGTTTGCCGCGCCAAGGTAGGCCGCCCTGGAGGCGTCAAACCAGTGGGCGCCGACAATCGCCGGCAATAGCGGCGTATAGGCAAATCGCGCCAGGCCAATCCCGACCAGACTCGCCGAAAAACCGGCAAGAGTGCCGCGCCATGGACTGGCGGGATGTGGCGCACTGTCGGTAGTCGCGGGTTTTACATTGTTCATCGCCTGCCCTTCCCTTCTTCAGTCGGGCAGACCTTATCTCGCGCGATGATATCTCAATAAACGAATAATCAAGATCAGAGTTATCTATATCAGAGATACCACCGTTCATTACACGGTGTATCAACTGTAATTCCTTGCCAGCGGTATATCTTCAATCCACGGCTTTCTAGAGTGGCAGATGGCGTTCAGCCCACCGAGCTTCCTTTCCTCCATGAGCGATCCTTCATGCCCCACGACTTGAATCTTCTTGATGCCGCGCTGGCCGCCTACCCACGGGTGGCCCTGCTCGAAGGCCCGACCCCGATCCAGAAACTGTCCCGATTGAGCGGCTTGCCCGATCTCAATGGCTGCAACCTCTACGTCAAGCGCGATGACCTGACCGGTCTCGGCGGCGGCGGCAACAAGCTGCGCAAACTGGAATTCCTGCTCGGCGAAGCCTTGGCCGAAGGCGCCGACACGCTGGTGACCTGGGGCGGTTTTCAATCCAATCATGCGCGCCTGACCGCTGCCGTGGCGGCCCGTCACGGCCTCGCCTGCGAGCTGATCCTGACCCCCTCGGCCGTGCGCAGCGACGATGACTTCTGCCACAACGGCAATGTGCTGCTGGACGCACTGTTTGGCGCGAAGGTCCATCGGCTGGCGCGGGGAGTCGTGCCTGATACCTATGCGGCCGAGTTGGTCGACACGCTCAAGGGGCAAGGTAAAAAGCCCTTCGTGATGCCCCTCGGCGGGTCCAGCCCCCGGGGCAGCCTGGGTTATGCCGCCTGCGCTTCGGAGATACTGCGCCAGGCGGATGTGCTGGGTGTGCATTTCGAGCAGATCATCGTGCCCAATGGCAGCGCCGGCACCCACTCAGGGCTGCTGGCCGGTGTCACCCTGGCGGGCGCTTCGTCGCACATCCTCGGCTACTCGGTCCTGGCGACCGAGGAACAGGCCACGACCACGACCCTGGAAAAAACCCGTCAGGTTCTACAGCTGCTTGCCCCGTCCTCAACACTGGCCGACACCTCGATTCGTGTGGATGGCAGCCAACGGGGCGACGCCTACGGCGCGCCGACCGAAGCGATGCTCGAAGCGCTGCGCCTGCTCGCATCCCAGGAAGGCTTGCTCACCGACCCCGTCTACGGCGGCAAGGCCTTCGCCGGCCTGCTCGCCGCTGTACGCCGGGGCGACTACCCGGCGGGCAGCAATCTGCTGTTTGTGATGACCGGCGGGATGCCTGGGCTGTTTGCCTACCGTAGTGCCTTTGACTGAGAGCCGTACGCATGATCCCAAGCGAACGCGTTCCCCCTGTAGGAGCTGGCTTGCCAGCGATGAACGTCAACGATGACGCGCGCTATCTGGGTGATTGCGTTGACCGGACGTTTTTCGCGAGCAAGCTCGCTCCTACAGTTTGATCGGGTACAACCGCAAGAGATGGGTCGGCTGTCTGGACGCGTTGGGCCTGGTAATCGAAAAAAAATACCTCCCCAGGGAAAAACCCAAGGGAGGTGATTTTTTACCGCTGTATCGCGTTATCAGCTCTTCGCCTTGCTCATCTGGGTGAACAGCTCGGTAGGCACTTTCTTGCCGTTGGAGGTGAACTGGTTGGTGCGGAATTTGTAGACCTCGCCTTCGGAGAGGAAACCGTCGTTGTTGGTGTCCATGGCCTTGAACTCTTCGCCGCCCTGCGGGGCTACGGTCAGCAGTTCCTTGAGCGAAACGCGGCCGTCGTGGTCGGTGTCGGTACGGGCGAACGAAGCATCGCCGCATTTGCCTTCACCGCACTTGCCTTCGCCGGCCTTGGTCACTTTGGCGCCGGCTTCATCTGCGCCGCACTTGCCTTCGCCACACTTGCCTTCACTGGTCTTTTCCGCCGCGGCCAGTTGGTAGCCTTGGGGCAACGCGTCTGCGGCAAAGGCGGTGGATGCGAGGTTGAGGCTGCCGGCCAGTGCAACAGCGATCAGGCCAATACGGGATTTGTTCGACATACGGGACATGGTGATTCTCCGGATACTGTGTGCGGCCAAGCCGCTAAGGTCGTGCGATAAGCCGTGGTGCGAGGCGCGTTTGCTTTCTCGCTGAGGCAGGGCCATTTGACGGCAACCGTGTATCCCGGATGTATCCGGTTGCAGGGGCATTTGTAAGCCAACCTGCGTACGACGGGTCTGGATACACAGCGATACACAGGCGTAGGTCTTCCCGTCACGGGAGCGGCTATGTACTATCGGCACCGGGCCGATGCTGCCCGCCGCTCGCTCCCGATGGGAAAGGTGAAAGCATCGCTTCCTCATACGAACCCTGTCGTATCTCTTGACGGTCGAGGTTTGGCAACGCGGGCACCCAAGGATCTCGGCTAAAGGAGCAACGATGTTTTCAATCGAGCAAGCCAAGCAAATGGCCAAACAGTTGCGCGCCTCGCTGGAGGAACGCAACCAGAGCCTGTCTCACTCCACCGCGCTGGAACTGGTCGCAGAGCAACTGGGCTACAAGGACTGGAACACCGCATCCGCGATGCTTTCCCCGGCCGACACCCCGCCCGCTTCCACCGTGACCTTCGACAAACCCATTCCGATATTGCGCATGTTCGACGAAGCCAAGGCCCGTGAGTTCTATCTTGATTTCCTGGGTTTCAGCGTCGAATTCGAACACCGCTTCGAAGCCGACCTGCCGCTGTACCTGGGCATCAGCCGCAACGGTCTGCAACTGCACCTGTCCGAACATCATGGCGATGCCAGCCCGGGTTCGACAGTGTTTGTGCCAATGAACAATATCGAACAGCTGCGCGACGAGTTGCTCGCCAAGCGCTACGGCTACGGACGTCCGGAGATCGTCCAGCAGGGTTGGGGGCAAGTGCTTGAAGTCTACGATCCGTTTGGCAACCGGATCCGCTTCTGCCAGGGCTGATCGGGTAGATCCCTGTTCGCATCCAGACGGCGCATTGCTGCCCGCCTGGATGCGATGGTCCAGCGCCTATCGACGCAGGGAGCTGGCGGCGAGCTCCACACGCTTGCCCGGGGCAACGACCGCCTCGCGATCAGCGACTTCAAGCACTCCCCCACTCCGTTGTTTGCGCAGCAGGAAGTACGACAGCGCCGGAATCAGGATCAGCGCGCCGAGCATATTCCACAGGAACATGAAGGTCAGCAGGATGCCCATGTCGGCCTGGAACTTGATCGGCGACCAGACCCAGCACACCACGCCGGCCGCCAGGGTTATACCGACCAGC
>NZ_JAXDEO010000101.1:0-11374 GCF_035064975.1 Pseudomonas sp. YuFO20 | reverse complement strand
CATTGCACGGGACTTGTAGGAGCCGGCTTGCCGGCGAAGGTGGTTTTGAATTTTGTGTTGGGCTGGCGGGACCCTTCGCTGGCAAGCCAGCTCCTACAAAAACATCGTGGCATTGCATGGGACTTGTAGGAACCGGCTTGCCGGCGAAGGCGGTCTGGAATTTTGTGTTGGGCTTGAGGGACCCTTCGCTGGCAAGCCAGCTCCTACAAAAAACATCGTGGCATTGGCCGGGATTTGTAGGAGCCGGCTTGCCGGCGAAGGCGGTCTGGAATTTTGTATCGGGCTTGAGGGACCCTTCGCTGGCAAGCCAGCTCCTACAAAAACATCGTGGCATTGCACGGGACTTGTAGGAGCCGGCTTGCCGGCGAAGGTGGTTTTGAATTTTGTGTTGGGCTGGCGGGACCCTTCGCTGGCAAGCCAGCTCCTACAAGGGGCGTTAGAGCTTTTGCAGTTCCTGCGCGACGATGGCCACGGTCTCGGCGATTTGTTCGGGGGTGTGCAGGCACGAGACGAAGAAGCGCACGCGGGCGGCTTTTTCCGGGACGGCCGGGTGCAGGATCGGTTGGGCGTTGATTCCGCGTTTGGCCAGGGCGCCGGACAATTGCGTGGCCTTGAGTGAACTGCCGGTGATCACCGGAATCACCGCAAGCCCGGTGCTGGTGCCGGTGTCCAGCCCCGCCTCGCGGGCCAGGGCGAGGAACTGTTGGCCGCGCGCCTGCAAGGTCGCCACGCGTTCGGCGTCGTGGGCCAGACAGCGTACGGCGGCCAGTGCCGCTGCCGCCACCGAGGCCGGCATGCCGACGCTGTAGAGAAACCCCGGCGCCATGAACTTCAGGTGTTCGACCAGGGCCGATTCACCGGCAATGTAGCCGCCGCAGCTGGCCAGGGTCTTGCTCAGGGTGCCCATCCAGATGTCGACGTCCTTGCCCGCCAGGCCGAAGTGTTCGCGAATGCCCTTGCCGTTGGCCCCCATGACGCCCAGCGAGTGGGCCTCGTCGACCATCAGGAACACCTTGTGCTTGTTCTTCAGCTCGACGAAACGCGGCAGGTCCGGGTAGTCGCCGTCCATGCTGTAGATGCCTTCGAGCACCACCAGCACCCGCTCGAAATGCTGGCGCTGATCGCCGAGCAGACGGTCGAGGGCCTCGAAGTCGTTGTGGGCAAAACTCAGGCGACGCGCGCCGGACAACTGGATGCCTTGCAGCACGCTGTTGTGGATAAGTTCGTCGTGGATCACCAGGTCCCGCGGGCCGAACAAGTAGCCGATGGTGGTGACGTTGGTGGCATGCCCACTGACGAAGGTCACCGCGTCATCCACCTCGTACAGCCGGGCCAGTTCGGCCTCCAGCTCGCGATGGATCGGCCGATCGCCGGACACCAGACGGCTGGCCGATACCGACGTGCCGTAGTGATCGATGGCCGCCTTGGCCGCCTCGGCCACCACCGGATGCCCGGAATACCCCAGGTAGTTGTAGCTGGCGAAGTTGACGAAGCGCTGACCCCCGATCGTGGTTTCGGCACCCGCCAGGCTTTCGTGCAGCTTGAAGAACGGATTGGCCAGACCAAAGCGCGCCGCGCCGTCATGCATGATCCGCAGTTGCTGGTAACCGGGATGCTGGTCGAAGCGGTAGAACTGCTCCGGCACCGACCGGGCATTACGACTCACGTCCGCCAGCGAGGCCGGCGGCGCGCCGTCGCCGGTCTGCCGCAGGCGCCGTTCCAGGGCTTGCTGAATCAGCTTGTCTTTCATCGAAGCGCCAAGCCCTGGTGAACTTTTAGAGGTCATAGTCGGTGGTCAATTGATCAAACGGGAGGGTTGGGAATCAGGGTCGCGCGCGCCCTCGCGGACCTGGGCCAGCTCGGCTGCGGACAGCTCGGCGCCATGGCGCGCCAGTGTCAGCGCCTGCAAGTTGTCTTCGGCAACGGGCGCATCCTCGGCATCCTGGCTGCCGCGCAGCAGTTCAAGAATGCGCACGGTCAACTTGGCAATGCTCGAGGTTTCGCTCAGTTCCATCACCGGCAGGCGAATGCCGAAGCGCTCCTCGACCGCCACCACCAGCTCCACACTCATCAACGAGTCCAGCCCCAGTTCCTGCAGGGGTCGGCTGCTGTCGAGCCTGCTGGTCGGCATGCGCAGGATCTCGCTGATTTCCTGTTTGAGCATCTCGGCAAACAGCTCGGTGAGTTCCTCGTCGTTCATCTCCTGCAACAGGCGCTGGATGTCATCGACGTTGCTCTCTTCCTCCTGCTCGCCGCTGTGCAGGCGCGCCAGTTCACTGAACTTCGGCGAGCCGGCGGCCGGCAGGAAGCGCGACAGGGCTTTCCAGTCGAGTTCCAGCACACCCAGCCCGGAGCGCTGTTGCAGCAGCAGGCGTTCCAGGGTGTCGAGGGCCGTCTGCGACTGCAAGGCCGCGCCGCCCATGCGGCTTTGCAGGGCGTCCTTGACGTCCTGGTTGCGCGCGAGGAAACCGGCATCGTCGATGGCGCCCCACAGCACGGCAGTGGCCGGCAAACCTTGCAGCAGGCGATGACGGGCCAGGGCTTCGAGCCAATGGTTGGCCGCCACGTAGTTGGCCTGCCCCGGGTTGCCGAACAGGGTGGTCGCCGAGGAGAACAGCACGAAGAAGTCCAGCGCCAGGTGCGCGGTCAGTTCGTGCAGGTACTGCGCGCCCTTGGCCTTGGGCTCGAGCACCCGTTGCAGTTGCGCCTGGGTCAGGTTGCGGATCAGTCCGTCTTCGAACACGGTGGCCGCGTGCACCACGCCTCGCAGCGGTGCCTGGGAGGCTTCGATGCTCGCCAGCACGCTGCGCAGTTGGGCGCTGTCGGTGATGTCGCAGGCCAGCGCCTGCACTTCGATGCCCTGCTCGCGCCAGGCCGCCAGCGCCGGTTGCGCTTCTTCGGTGGCCGCGCCGCGACGACCCAGCAACGCCAGATGACGCGCGCCCTTGTCCACCAGCCATTGCGCGGTGCGCAGGCCGAAACCGCTGAGCCCGCCAGTGACCAGGTAGGTGCCGTCGGCCGCCAGTTGCAATGCCTGCGCCTGTGTCTGCGGTGCGCGGAACACCTGCTGGATCGGCGTGCGGTAGGTGACGACGATCTTGCCGATCTGCCGCGCCTGCTGCATGTAGCGGAACGACTCGACGACATCGTTGGCATCGAACTCGCGGTACGGCAACGGGCTGAGGATGCCGTCGCGGAACAACTGCATCATGTCGCCGAACAGGCGGCGGGTCAGGTCCGGGCGCTCGCTCATCAACTGGTCGGCGTCGATGCCGAAGTAGCTGATGTTGTTGCGGAACGGGCGCAGGCCGATCTTGGTGTTCTGGTAGAAGTCACGCTTGCCGAGTTCGAGGAAGCGCCCGAAAGGCTTGAGCACCTGCAGGTTGCGGTTGATCGCCTCGCCCGCCAGGGAGTTGAGCACCACGTCGACGCCACGGCCGGCGGTGATCGCCAGGATCTCGTCGGCAAACGCCAGGGAGCGCGAATCGAACACGTGCTCGACCCCGAGCAGGCGTAGGAAGTCGCGTTTTTCGTCGCTGCCGGCGGTGGCGTAGATCTCGGCCCCGCACCATTTGGCGATCTGGATCGCGGCAATGCCGACACCGCCCGCAGCGCCGTGGATGAGGATTTTCTCGCCCTGTTCCAGGCGCGCCAGGTGGTGCAGCGCGTAGTACACGGTGAAGAAGGTGCTCGGGATAGTCGCCGCCGCCTCGAAGGACATGCCCTCGGGGATCCGCGCCACCGCGTTGGCATTGGTGATCAGGCGATTGGCGAAGCTCGACGGGCCGAAGCCGACAACCCGGTCACCCGGCTCGAAGTCGCCCTGCACCTGCGCACCCTTGCCGCGCATGACACCGGCAAATTCAAAGCCCAGGGTCGGGCCGGAGAAGCCGTTCTCGATGGCTTCGTCCGACAACAGGCCGAGCGCGTACATGACGTCGCGGAAGTTCAGGCCGGTGGCCTGGACCTCGATGTCCAGTTCATCTCCGGACGGCAGCAACGGTGCGTGGGCTTCCCAGCGCAGGTTGCGCAACTGGCCCGGCAGTTCGAAGCCCAGGCTGACCTGGGTCGGTGCCTGTTGCTCGACACTGGTTTGCAACTGATCAGGGCGCACCCGCAGGCGGGCCACATAGCGATCGCCCTCGGCGCTGATGGCCAGTTCGGTTTCGTCATCGGCATTGAGCAAGGCCGGCAGCAACGCTTCGACCCCGGCGCCTTCGGCCAGGTCCAGCAGGCGCACGCGGCAACCCACGGCTTCGTTGGCCAGGGTGCGACCAAAGCCCCACAACGCCGCATCGGCGAGGGATGAGAGGTGACCGGCGACCTGAGCAGCGGGCGGCAGCAGATGCACTGCCGCACCACGGGTCAGCAGCCAGCAATCGGGACTGATGCCCGCCTGCTCGCAGGCCTGGGTCAGTGCCGCGGCCAGCATGCAGCGCCGCGCCTGGTCGTCCAGCCCCTCGTTGCCGAACAGGCCGCTGAGCAACAGCAGGTGCTGCGGTGCAGCCGTGGCGCGCAGTTGCGCGGCCAGGTCCTGGGCCGACGCCGGCGCCAGCCAGTCAACGTTTTGCCCCTGCTCGCGCAGGGCGGCGGCCAGTTGCTGGGCGAAGGCGTATTCCGCGCCCTGCTCATCGGCCACCAGCAACCAGCGCTGTGCCGGCAGTGGCTGCGGCTCGAAGGGTGCCGCCGCTTCCGCCGAACCCACCAGCACGTAGCTGCCGCTGGACATGGCCGGGCTCAATTCCAGCGCCTCGCCCACGTTCAGGCCGTGGCGGCGCAGTTCCTGTTGCCAGAAACCCGGGCGCTGCTGCACCGACAGGCTGTCCTGGCCCTGCCCGGCCAGCCACCACGAAGGTAACGCGCCGAACACGAAATCCGCCCAACGGGCCGGGTGCTGCGCCAGCAACATCAGTTGGCCACCGGCGGACAAGCGCGCCGTGGCCTGACCCAGGCCAGCGCTGATGGCTTGCAGCGACGCCAGGTCGCTGGCGACCAGCACCAGGTCAAAACCATCGGCTGGCAATTGCGCGGCGTCGCTCAGGCTGAGCAGGCGCAAGTCCGGGAAGTCGACTTGCAGCAAGCTGGCCGGGTCGAGGTCGTCGGCACTGTACTGGTAGTCGACTCGGTCGAAATCCAGCTGCGCACAGAGTTGCGCGGCGAAAGGCGAACCACCGAAGCCGAGCTCGAGAATGCGCAGCCGCTGGCCGGCCGGAAGAACCGCCAGGCGTTGTTCGATGTGGCGTTTGATCGCATCCAGCACTGCGTGGTAGCCGGTGGCGCCCAGCACCTGGCGGGCGAGTTGCGCCGGCGAGGTTTCCCGGGGCAGCAGCGCGTCGATCTGCACCGTGCCGCTGAGCAGGTCCAGCAGGTGGATGCCGATCCGGCCCACCGAGTGAATGATCTGGAAGTGCTCGGGATAACTGCGGAACAGTTCCTGCCAGATGTCCTGGGCACTGGGCCGCTCGTCCTGATCGGCCAGCAGCCAGGCATCACCGCTGGCGATCAGGCTGCCGTCGTCCAGCGCCTGTTGCAGCAGATGATCGAGGTAGCCCGAGAAGCCTTGGGCTTCGGCCTGCCAGGTTGCCCGTTGCGCCGCGCTGAGCTGGCCGCCGAGGGACTCGATGGCCTCCAGCACGAAGCTCGTGCACAGGCTGTCCAGCAGTGGATCGACTTCCTGGCTGTAACGTACCAGGGTCGGTTCATCGATCACCGATGCCAGGCTTTGCGCCAGGACGCTGTGCAATGGCGAGGCCGGTTGCGGCAACGCACGGGCGGCCAGCGGCCAGGGTTTGGCAATGCCGACGAAATCCACCAGGTTCAGGTCGCCGCTGCGGTCCTTGTGCAACTTGACCGCACGGAAACGCGCGTCCTTGATGCACACCACAGCGCGCCCCTGGGCGTCGTACAGGGTGAAGTCAGCCAGCAGCGAGTGCTCCGAACGACGCACCAGGCGCACCTTGGCCAGGCACGGTGGCAGGCTGCCCGCGGCAAAGTTGATGCGCCCCAGTTTCACCGGGATGAACGCCAGGCCGTTACGTGCCTTCGGATCGCGACTGAGCAATTGGGTGATCAGCTGGAACGCGCTGTCCAGCAGTGCCGGATGCAGGTGCAGGGCCGCCAGTTCCGATTCAATCACACTCGGGACGCTGAGCTGCGCCAGCACCTGGTCACCGTCGATCCAGCCGGCTTCAATGGCCTGGTAGGCCGGGCCGTAATTCAGGCCGACTGCAGAGGTCAGTTGCAAATGCTCGGCACGGCTGAAATCGGCGGCGCGGGTTGGCAGCGCTGGCGCCGGTTCGTTGAGCAGCACACCACGGGCCTCGCCCGGCAGGCGGGCCACCACGTGGCGGGCCCAGGGTTCTTCCTGGGAGGTGCTGCGCGAAACGATCGACACGGTGCCGTCGCTGCTGTCGATCTGCACGCGCACGCGCTTGCTCGACTCGGCGTGCAGCACCAGCGGGCTGTGAATTTCGAGCTCTTCGATGTCGACGAACTCACCCGGCTGGTAGCACTGCGCGGCCGCCAGCACCAGCTCGGTGAAACCGGCGCCGGGGAACAGCACGGCGTCGCCGACCTTGTGGTCTTCAAGGGACGGGAACAGTTGCGTGTCCAGGCGACTGTCCCAGGTCAGCTCGTGGCCGGGTACCGCATGACCCAGCAGTGGATGCACCCGGTCCAGGTACAGCGTGCGCGCCGACTCCGGTGTGTCGGCATGCCAGTGGCGCTCGCGCTGCCAGGCATAGTTGGGCAGGCGCACGAAGCGACCGGTGCTCGGGAACAGGCACGCCAGGTCGGTCTCGGCGCCACTGATCAGCACCTTGGCCACCGCGCGGGTGACCATTGGCGGCGCGTCGTCATGGCGTTTGAGCGTAGCGATCACTACGCCCTGTTGCTCGCGTGTCGCCAGGGCATCGCTGACATAGCTGCGCAGGATCGGGTGCGGGCCGACTTCGACGAAGACGTTGTAGCCCTCTTCGCACAGGGTCTCGCTGGCGGACTGGAACAGCACCGGGAAACGGATGTTCTGCCACCAATATTCGGCGTCCAGGCGCTCACCATCGAGCAAGCCACCGGTGACCGTGGAATACATCGGGATCTGGCTGGCGCGCGGCGCGATGTCACGCAAGGCCTCGACCACCTGCTCGGCGATGACGTTCATCGCCGGCGAATGGAAGGCGTAGTCCAGGCCAAGGCGGCGGACGAACACCTGGCGCTCGGTGAGTGCCTGTTCCAGACGTTCAAGACCGGCCACGGAACCGGCCACGGTGGCGCCCTTGAAGCTGTTTTCGCCGGCCACGACCACGTCGTCCAGACCCAGCTCCAGCAACAGGTTCGCGGTGTCGCTGCCCGACAGGCCCACGGCGGACATCTGCCCGGAGCCGGCAGTCAGCCCCTGCAGGCGACTGCGGTGGTAGATCACGCGGGTCGCGTCGGCAAGGGTCAGCGCACCACACGCCCAGGCGGCCGCCACTTCGCCAACGCTGTGGCCCATGACCACCTGCGGCACCACGCCCTGGCTGGCCAGCATGCGGGTCACGCCCACTTGCAGGGCGAACAGCGCCGGCTGGGCCAGTTCGGTCAGGTGGTAACGCTCCTGCCCGTATTCGCCCGCCAGTTCGGCAATCAGCGAATAGCCAGCCAGTGGCTGGAACAGCGTGTCGATTTCAGTCACGGCGGCATGGAACACCGCATCGGCGAGCAGCGCCTTGCCCATGCCCTGCCACTGCGAGCCATTGCCGGAGTAGACGAACACCGGGCCCTGGGCCTGATCGAGTGCGCGACCGCTTTCGACCACCGCGCTCAAGGCCGGGGCGGCCGGGTCCAGGGCGAAATCCAGCAGCGCCTGGGCGCTTTGCTGTTGATCGGCCTCGAACACCACCACGCGTTGTGGATGCAGGTCGCGACGCAGCATCGCCTGGTACGCCACGTCATAAAGGCCGGCTGCCGGGTGATCGTCCAGGTGTTGGGCAATGCTTTCGGCCATGGCCGCCAATCCGGCGCTGTCCTTGGCCGTGATCATTAGCGGCACGGCGCCTGTCTGGGCAACGGGCGGTACAGCTTGCGGGGTATGGCTTTGCAGGATGACGTGGGCGTTGGCGCCGCCGAAACCGAACGAGTTGACCCCCACCACCAGCGTGCCGTCCGGCTTGAGGGCGTGGTTGCGGGTGGCGACGTTGAGGTTGAGCTCGGCGAACGGAATACGCGGGTTGAGGTTCTTGATGCCGATGGTGGCCGGCACCTGGCGCTCGGTGACGCAGTACAGCGCCTTCATCAAGCCGGCCACGCCGGAGGCGGCCTCCAGGTGACCGATGTTGCTCTTGACCGAGCCGATCAACAACGGCTTGTCCGCGCCGCGCACCTGGCCCAGGGCCAGGCCGATGGCCCGGCTTTCGATCGGATCGCCCACCGGGGTACCGGTGCCGTGGGCTTCCAGGTAGTCGATGTCGGCCGGCGAGATCCCGGCGCTGGCGTAGGCCTGGGTCATCAGCGCTGCTTGCGCATCGGCGCTGGGCACGGTCAGCCCGGACTTGCGCCCGTCGGTATTGACCGCACTGCCGGCGACGACGGCGAGGATCTGGTTGCCATCGGCCACCGCCTTGTCGTAATCCTTGAGGTAGAACAGCCCTGCCCCTTCGGAACGCACATAGCCGTCACCGGCTTCGTCGAAGACATTGCAGCGCCCTTTGCGCGACAGCATCGAGGCCTTGGAGAAGATCAGGAAACCGAACGGGTGCAGGTGCAGGCTGATACCGCCGGCCAGTGCCTGGTCGATATCGCCGCTTTGAATGGCCTGGCAGGCTTGGTGGAACGCGACCAGCGACGAGGAACACGCGGTATCGACCGCCATGCTCGGGCCATGCAGGTCATAGAAGTACGACAGGCGATTGGCCGCGATGCTGAAGGTGTTGCCCGTGGCCGTGGAAGCGTCTACCAGCGACAGGTCATGGGACAGGCGATAGGCATAGTCGGTGCTGGCAATGCCCAGGTACACCCCGCAGTTGCTGCCGCGCACGCTCGACGGTTTTACCCCGGCGTTCTCGAACACTTCCCAGCCCAGTTCCAGCAACAGGCGCTGTTGGGGGTCCATGATCGCCGCTTCCCGGGGCGAAATGCTGAAGAAGCCGGCATCGAAGGTGGAAATGTCACCCAGCGTGCCAGCCGCCAGGGTGTAGGCGGTGCCAGGGTTGGCCTTGTCCGGGTGGAAAAACGCATCGCGGGACCAGCGGGACGGGTCGACCTGAGTGATGAAGTCGTGACCTTCCAGCAGGTTCTGCCAAAAAGTTGCGGAAGTGGAGCCGGGAAAACGAAACGAAGCCCCAATTATTGCAACTTTTTTACGCATGACTTTCTCCACCTTTTTATATTCTCAACGGTACCGCCATCGCTTCGTGCGATGGGTGCGTCGAACACCCTCATGGGTCCGACATAACCTTGAGAAACTTGCTGAATTCCGTTGGGTAGTGACTCTGTATTTATTATTAGGAGTACTTTTCTCCCCGGCAGCGGCCACTGAAGCGCCAGCGCTGGGGGCGCAAAATCATACGCTGAGCGCCTCCCGAGGGAAACCCTTACAAACCGTTACAGTACGACCCGTCGTCGCCTATCCGCCTTGATCGACGCAGAGCGCCCGGCAAAAAAAAATAAATTCAATAAAGCCACTGCACGGCCGACACCCTGTCAAAGCCTTGCGGATTAAATAAGCCATGCGTAATAACCAGCCCATTACACAACGCGAACGGACCTTCCCGGCTCAGCAACGGTTGATTTCCACCACGGATGCCAAGGGCATGATCACCTACTGCAACGACGATTTCGTCGAGATCAGCGGGTTTTCTCGTGAGGAACTGATCCGGGCGCCGCATAACCTGGTGCGTCACCCCGACGTGCCCGCCGCGGTCTTCGCGCACATGTGGGGCACTCTCAAACAAGGCTTGCCATGGATGGGCATTGTCAAGAATCGCTGCAAGAGCGGTGACCACTACTGGGTTAACGCCTATGTGACACCGATCTTCGAAGGCAACCAGGTGATCGGCTACGAGTCGGTGCGGGTCAAGCCCACCGCCGAACAGATTCGCCGCGCCGAAGCGCTTTACCAACGAATCAACCAAGGCAAGTCGGCCATTCCTTCGACGGATAAATGGCTGCCGGTCCTGCAGGACTGGCTGCCCTTTATCCTGGTCAGCCAGTTGAGCTTCATGATCGGTGCGACGCTGAACTCCCAGTGGGGCTTTGCCCTGGCGGCCGGCCTTTCGGTGCCATTGGGCCTGCTGGGCCTGAGCTGGCAGCAACGCGGCCTCAAGCGCTTGCTGCGCCTGGCCGAGCAGACCACGTCCGACCCGCTGATCGCGCAGATGTACACCGACAGCCGCGGCGCCCAGGCACGCCTGGAGATGTCGATCCTCAGCCAGGAAGCACGCCTGAGAACCTGCCTGACTCGCCTGCAGGACACCGCCGAGCACCTGACCGACCAGGCCAGGCAGTCCGATGCCCTGGCGCACGACAGCTCCACCGGCCTGGAGCGCCAACGCGTCGAAACCGAGCAGGTGGCCACCGCCGTCAACCAGATGGCCGCCACCACCCAGGAAGTCGCCAGCCACGTACAGCGCACCGCCGACGCCACCCAGCAAGCCAATCGCCTGACCGGCCGCGGCCGCGACATCGCCGGGGAAACCCGCGAAGCCATCCAGCGCCTGTCGGTGGTGGTGGGGGAAACCGGTGCGACCGTGACCCAACTGGCCAAGGACAGCAACGAAATCGGCGGCGTGGTCGACGTGATCAAGGGCATCGCCGACCAGACCAACCTGCTGGCACTGAACGCCGCCATCGAAGCGGCGCGCGCCGGCGAGATGGGGCGTGGTTTTGCGGTCGTGGCCGACGAAGTTCGCCAGCTGGCGCAACGCACCAGCGAATCCACCGGGCAGATCCACGCCCTGATCGCCAAGCTCCAGCAAACCGCAGGCACTGCGGTGCAGACCATGGAAGCCGGGCATCGCCAGGCCGAAGAAGGTGTGGCGCGGGTAATGGAGGCGGACCAGGCCCTGGTGGGGATCAGCGAAGCGGTGGCCAACATCACCGACATGACCACCCAGATCGCTGCCGCGACCGAAGAGCAAAGCGCCGTGGCCGAAGAGATCAGCCGCAACATCAGCAACATCTCGGCACTGGCGGACCAGACCTCGGAACAGGCGCAGAATTCGGCGCTGCTGAGTGAAGAGCTGACCAAGACGGCGAATACGCAGTATTCGTTGGTGGAGCGGTTCAACCGCTGATCGATGCTGGCTGATACAGAACCCGGACAGTGAAAGCTTCCGGGTTTTTTGTTGCATCAGTGAAAGCCAAGTTGCCTGACAGGGCCTCTTCGCTGGCAAGCCAG
>NZ_JAXDEO010000100.1:0-13074 GCF_035064975.1 Pseudomonas sp. YuFO20 | reverse complement strand
GTAGAAGACAGGGATTGATCAATCGAACTATGCTTTTTCATGGACTCGCCCTCGCTGCCGTTGGCTGTTTAGACTGCCACCGTGGCGCATTGACGCCTCGGCTGGGGCGAGTCCATCCAATTACAGGGGGGATGCGTTCACTTGGGATCAGGTCGGCTCGTAGGCCGCCTCGCTTTTGCTTTTGAATTGGCTTTTGATTTTCTTGCCACATCGTGAGGCCGAGTGGAGGTTCTGCGTAGTGGGCCCATGTAGGAGCGAGCTTGCTCGCGAAAAACCTGAGAGCACCGCGGGGTGTCAGGCTTCCCGCGTCATCGTTGACCTCCATCGCGAGCAAGCTTGCTCCTACAGTAGATCGGGTACGGCCGTGGGAGTTGGGTCGGCTGTGAGGCCGTCATCGCCGGCAAGCCGGGCTCCTACAGTGGATCGGGTACAGCCGTGAGAGATGGGTTGGCTGTGAGGCCGTCATCGCCGGCAAGCCGGGCTCCTACAGTGGATCGGGTACGGCCGTGGGAGATGGGTTGGCTGTGAGGCCGCCTTCGCCGGCAAGCCGGGCTCCTACAGTGGATCGGGTACGGCCGTGGGAGATGGGTCGGCTGTGAGGCCGTCTTCGCTGGCAAGCCAGCTCCTACAGTGGATTGAGTACAGTCGTGAGAGATTGGTTGGCTGTGAGGCCGCCTTCGCCGGCAAGCCGGGCTCCTACAGGGTGTGCCCGGTGCGAATGCACCCCGGTTGACCCGGCAAAAAAAACGGCGACTGCTGGTACAGTCGCCGTATAAAGACCGGTGCGGGTAACACCGGTCGAGCGCTTCACTGTGACGAGGAGCCAGCCCAGTGAAGCCCTGCGATAAAACCTGTGGAAGACCTGCCCTCAGAGCCCCCAGCGCAGCAACAACAGCACCAGCACGACGAGGAACACCGTCTCCCCCACCATCAGCAGGATCGGCTTGATGCCCACCGCCGCCAGTTCCTTGAGCTGGGTCTTCATGCCCAGGGCACTGATGGACACCACCAGGCACCAGCGCGACAGTTCATTGACCGAACCCTGCACCGCCGGAGCAATCCAGCCGGTGCTGTTGATGCACGCCAGGATCAGGAAACCGACGGCGAACCATGGCAGCAACGGTGGTCGCTTGCCGGTTGGATCGGCGCCTTGCATGCGGGTGATCATCGCCGCGGTGACGATCACCGGCAGCAGCATGGCGACGCGCATCAGCTTGACCACCGTGGCGGTGTCACCGGTCTCGGTGGACATGCTGTAGCCGGCACCGACCACCTGGGCCACGTCGTGGATGGTCGCCCCGAGGAACACGCCGGCCACCTGCGGAGACAGTTGCAGCCAGTTGGCGATCATCGGGTAGACGATCATCGCCATGGTCGACAGCGCCGAGACACCGATCACCGTGAACAGGGTCGCGCGTTCTTTCTGCGGGTGGTTAGGCAGCGCTGCCGCCAAGGCCAACGCGGCCGATGCGCCGCAGATCGCGGTGGCGCCACCGGTGAGCATGCCGAACAAACGCTGGAAGCCCAGCGCCTTGGCCGCGATCACCGATACGCCGATGGTCACCACCACCAGGATCACCACCAGGGCCACCGGCTTCCAGCCCAGCGCCGCCATCTGCTCGAGGGTGATGCGCATGCCCAGCAGCGCCACGCCGATGCGCAACACGGTGCGCGCGGTGAATTCGATGCCGGCCTTGCAGACGCCGTCACCGGCGAGGAAATTCAGGGCCATGCCCAGCAGCAACGCGAACAGCATGACCGGGGCACCGTAGTGCTCGGACAAAAACGAGGCGGCGGCGGCCACGATCAGACTGACGATAAACCCCGGGGCCAATTCGCGCGTGCGACTATGGATACGGGTAAGGGCGATGGCGCTCATGGCGCGGCCTCCTCGGGAACGATGACGATGAACGCCTGGCCGTCGATGATCTCGACCGGGTAGTTGTTGACTTTCACCTGCCTGGAATTGAGCAGGTAGCCGCTGTGCAAATCGAAGCGCAAACCATGGGCGCAACATTGAATGACCCGCCCCTCAAGACGCCCGCCACACAGCGAGGCGCCCTGGTGCGGGCAACTGTCGTCAATGGCGAACAGCTGCCCGTCGACGTTGAACAACGCCAGGCTCTTGTCGTCGAACTCGAACAGCGCCCGGCCGCCGGCCTGCGGGTGTTTGCCGGCAGGTACGGGTATGCGCCGGGTCATGCCGGCTGCCGCTCGCGTTCATTTTCCTTGAGTGCTTCGTTCATGGCCCCGAGCAGCGCCTGGGCAGGTTGGGCACCGATCACCGTCATGCGGCCGTTGAACTGAAAGCTCGGCACGCCACTGGTCGCACCGGGAGATCCCTCGAATGGCGTGCCGTCGCCCCTCAGGCAATCGAGCAGCGCATCCGCATCGATGCCGCAGGAGCGGGCGATGGCGAGCAAGGTCTCGCGGCAACCGAGGTTTTCGCGCTTGCGGAAATAAGCGGCGAACAGCCGTTCGAGCAGCATTTCACGCTGGGCAACATTACCCAGTGCGCTGGCTCGCTCGAACAGGCGATGTGCGTCGGCGGTGTTGGGCATCGTCTCGATGTGACTGAGGTCGATGGTCAGTCCTACCGCCGCGGCAGCCTGCTGTACCTGGGCCTGGCGCATGGTCACGGCATCGGCATTGCCCAGGCGCTTGCGGTAGAAATCGGCGAAGGGCTCACCTTCTACCGGCAAATGCGGCAGCAACTGCACCCCATGCCACCGGGTGTTGATCTGCACATCCGGATGGCGATTGCGAAACTGCACCTGCGCATGCTCCAGCTGGCGTTTGCCGATCAGGCACCAAGGGCAGATAAAATCGAAAAACACATCAATTTGTAGACGACGACTCACAACTTCACCTCTAACCCGGCCTGGTTGACGGGGTCAGGCACGCTCTGACCCTGAAGGCGGGCAATATCTTTGTGGTAATGACACTTGGCGTAAAAGAACACCGCCGCTGCCGCGAGGCTGACCAGTGGCACCAATTGGAACGCGGCATGCAGGCCGATCAGGTCCGACACCCGTCCAGTGATGAACGGCCCAGGCGCCAGGCCCAGCATGTTGTTGGCCAATGTCAGCGTGGCGAAGGCTGTGCCGTGGACCGAGTAATGGGTCAGGTTGGCGACCATCGCCCCAGCCGGGCCGGTGGTGCCGGTGGCAATCAGCATGCCCAGGCAGATCAGCGCCAGTTGCAATGGCCCTGCCTGTAGCGCGAACGCCGCCGACAGCAGCAGGCAGCTGCCCAGGCAAAACCCGATGGCCAGGCTGACCTTGCGTTCCGGCGAATTACGGCACAGCCGATCGCTGAGCATGCCGCACAGGATCATCCCGGCGCCGCTGCACAGGACGATGATCGCGGCCATGCCGCCCGCCTTGTCCGTGGGCATGTCGTAGTAGCGATTGAGGTAGCTGGGAATCCACACCATCACCGTGCCGCCGACGAACAGCTGCAAGCCACTGCCGAAATAGGTCGCCACCACCGAACGGCTGGACCACAACGTGCTCAATGGACGCTTGACCGCGGCCACCTTGTTCGCCAGCTGGGCTGCGCGCTTGGGTGCAATCTTCGCTTCCTTGACGATGATCGGGTAAAGCATCGCCAGCAGCAGGCCGAACAGCGCCATGCCGGCGAACGACCAGCGCCAGCCGAGCTTGGCGGCGATCGCACCGCCCAAGGCCATGCCCAACACCGAGCCGAACATCCCGCCCGCCATGAAGGCACTGGCCAGGGTGGCGCGCATGTGTTTCGGAAACACCGAAATCACTACCGCGATGCCGACGCTGCCGTAGGCCGCCTCGCCAACGCCCACCATGAACCGGGCGATGAACATTTGCTGATAGTCCTGCGCCAACGCGCAGCCCAGGGTTGCCACGCTCCACAGCATCGCCATCAGCGCCAGGCTCTTGACCCGGCCGAAGCGGTCGGCCATCAGCGACAGCGGGAACGTCAGCAGGCCGACCATCAGGGCGACAATGCCACTGAGCAAACCCAGTTGGCCGTCACTCAGGGACCACTCGCTCTTGAGCAGCGGGAACACCGCATTGAGCACCTGGCGTGACATGTAATCGGAAATCAACAGGCCGAACGTCAGTGCAAAGACAATCCAGGCATATTTACGCGCAACGTTGACGCAACCAGCGTCGTCATCGTCGGCGATTGGGTGAAAGGCCATGCAGCCTCCTCAAAGCTTTTATTTATTTTTGTTATCAAGCGTTTTGCAGTGCGCACGAGCGGTCACGGCCCCTCGTGCGCGCCACGGGTCAGCCGCGTTGCGGCACACCTTTTTGCCCAGCCTTGCGGTTGGGGGACATTCCGTTGGCCAGCAGGGTGTCTTCGATGCTGTCGTACTGCACACCGATGCGATAGATCTCACGGGCTTCTTTGCCGGTGGCGATTTCGCGACCCAGTTCGTGGGCGATGCGTACGGTTTGCTTGATCTGCGCAACCGAGCCGAAACGCTCGCCCTTGTGATCAATGATAGTGTCTTCGTTGCCCACGCGCGGGTGCAGACCCATGGACATGGCCATGGTGTTGAACGGCAGCACGTTCTTGAGCAGCGACTCGGAGGTCAGGGTGCAACCATCCGGAACACGGTGGATGAAGTTGAAGAAGTTGAACGGGTTCGGACCGTCGAAACCACCGCCGATGCCGATCCAGGTCAGGTTCAGCGGGCCCTTGTAGATGCCCTTGCGCACCAGGCGCTCCAGGGTTTCGTAGGCATGGATGCCGGTCAGCTGGAAGTGCGGCTGGATGCCGTTGTCCATCAGGCGCTTGAGGTGCTCGGCAACCCAGGCTGGACCTGCCGGTACGGTCATTTCGCTGTAGGCGGCCTGGACCATCGGGTTGGCCAGGGAGGTGCCTTCCAGGTATTCCGGGTACAGCAGCTCCATGATGTTCATCTGGGTGGTGTTGATGGCCACCGTGACCTGGTCCGGTTTCGGCGTCAGCTCCGCCAGCATGTGGCGAGTGTCGTCGGACAGCCACTTGGCCGCTTCACCATCGCTTTCCGGGGCGAAGGAAATCGAGCCGCCGACCTGGATGATCATGTCCGGCACGGCTTCGCGCACACCGGCGATCAGCTCGTTGAACTTGGACAGGCGCTTGGAGCCCTTGCCGTCCAGTTCACGCACGTGCAGGTGCAAAACCGTGGCACCGGCTTCATAGCATTCAACCGCTTTCTGGACTTGCTCGTCCATGGTCAGCGGGATGTCTTCGGGGAAGTCTTCAGGCATCCATTCCGGGCCGTACGGGGCCACGGTGATGACCACCTTTTCCATGTTTTCGGGGTGCAGGGAATCGTCGAAGAATTGCATGGTTTACTCCAGTTCTTATGATTGTCCCGTCCGCCCGGGTCGTGGCCGGGCAGACGTGTCTACGAGTGCGTATGCAGAAGGGTTGGATCAGAAAGTCTTGTCGCCGATGATCCCGGCGCGCTCCATCTTGCGATGGCACGGCGGGTAGTCCATGACGGCGTAATGCTGGGTACTGCGGTTGTCCCAGATGGCGATGCTGTTGGGCTTCCAGCGCCAGCGCACTTGATACTCAGGGATGTACGCCTGGCTGATCAGGTAGCGCAGCAACTCGCCGGCGCCAGGGTTGGCGTCCTGGCCGAAGCGCACCCGCTCAGGGGTGTGGTAGTTGCTGAAATGGGTGGTGAAGGCGTTGACGAACAGCACCTTCTCGCCGGTTTCCGGATGAGTGCGCACCACCGGGTGCTCAGCGTCCGGGTACATCGCCTTGAGGCCGAGGCGTTTTTCGATCGGCATGGCGGCGCCGAAGCTCGCTTCGATGCTGTGGCGGGCACGCAGGTCGGCGATCTTGAGCTTTACGTCTTCCGGCAAGTTCGCATAGGCCTGGACCATGTTGGTCCACATGGTGTCGCCGCCCACTGGCGGGCATTCAACACAACGCAGCACAGCACCCATCGGCGGAACTTCGCGCCAGGTCGCATCGGTGTGCCAGGCGTTTTCGTAGCGGTCCATCGGCTGGTCAGGATTCTTGTAGATGCGCACCAGCCCCGGATGCTCCGGATCGCTGCCGGCCACCGGGTGGTCTTCCAGCTCGCCGAAGCGGCGGGCGAAGGCCACGTGGTCGGCGCGGCTGATGTCCTGGTCGCGCAGGAACACCACTCGGTGCTTGAGCAACTGGGCACGAATCTCGGCAAACAGACCGTCGTCATGCACCGCGTCGGCGAGGTTCACGCCGATCAGTTCGGCACCGATGCTGCAGGTCAATTGTTCGACTTTCATGGCTGGCAGCTCCTTAAATGACGAAAATCGAAGAGCCGGTAGTCTTGCGCGACTCAAGATCGCGATGCGCCTGCACCGCGTCCTGCAACGCGTAGTGCTGGTTGATCTCGATCTTGATGCGGCCGCTGCCGACGTGGTCGAACAACTCACCGGCCAGGGCGGCTTTTTCCGCAGGGTCGCTGATGTAGTTGGCCAGGGCCGGACGGGTCAGGAACAGCGAACCTTTCATCGCCAGCATCACCGGGTCGAACGCCGGGATAGGCCCGGATGCGGTACCCACGCAGACCATCAGGCCACGGGGTTTCAACGAATCCAGCGAACCCATGAAGGTGTTCTTGCCAACGCTGTCGAACACGACGTTGACGCCCACGCCGTCGGTCAATTCGCGAACGCGAGCGGCGACGTCTTCATGGCTGTAATTGATAGTATGGTCGCAACCGTGGGCACGGGCGATTTCAGCCTTTTGCTCGGTCGACACCGTGCCGATCACGTTCAGGCCGAGCAACTTGGCCCACTGCGAAACGATCAGGCCAACGCCACCGGCGGCGGCGTGCAACAGGATGCTGTCGCCTTCCTTGAAGTCGTAGATGCGGCGCATCAGGTACGACGACGTCAGGCCTCGCATGGTCATGGCCGCGGCGGTTTCGAAACTGATGGTTTCCGGCAGCTTGATCAGCGGCGCGGCCGCGATCAGTCGTTCGGTGCTGTAGGCGCCGAGGGTGTTGAGGAAACCGGTATAGGTGACGCGGTCCCCCACCTGGACGTTGGTCACGCCTTCGCCGATGGCCTGGACCACACCGGACGCCTCGACGCCCATGCCGTTGGGCATCGGGATCGGGTAGGTGCCGTTGCGAAAGTAGGTGTCGGCATAGTTCAGGCCGACCGCTACATGACGCAGACGTACCTGACCAGGACCGGGGTCGCCGACTTCGACATCCTCATAACGAAGGACGTCGGGACCACCGGTTTCGTAGAAGCGTACGGCTTTGGCCATTTTTCTTGTTCTCCAGTCTGCAATATTGGCTGCTGCGTCGATTTGCGCTGATTGGACTGTAGGATGACGCCCAAACAGCCGCTTCTCATCAGACGACAATGGCTTTTCATTTCATGACAGTGCCCGCCGTGGCGTTCCCGGCGGTGGATGACTTATCCGCTGCCGCTCGCTACCCTGCACACCTCGGCGCCAGCCGGCGCGGGACCACCCACACTCCGTCCAGACGAGCGCGTCATGAAATCCCCCGCAGGTTTGTTGCTGTCGGCCATCGAGCTGGACCGTGCCAGCGCCATCCCCTTGTACCGCCAGCTTTACTTGCAGATTCGCAAGCAGATCCTCGGCGGCCGCATCCAGGGCGGCGTGCGCCTGCCGTCGACGCGCACCCTGAGCAAGGAGCTGGCGCTGTCGCGGATCACCATCCTCAATGCCTTCGATCAGTTGATCGCCGAAGGCTTCCTGGCCTCGCGCACCGGGGCCGGCACCTACGTCGGCACCGAGTGGGAACAGCGCACGATGGTCGACGACGGGCAGGCGCGCCAGCCGCCTCGCCTGTCCGACCTGAGCCAGTCGATGCTGTCGCTGCGCAGCGATCATTTTCGCGGGGTGTCCTATGCCGACTGGGATCCTTCGACCCCGACCTCATTCCTGCCCAGCCACAGCACCTACGACGCCTTCCCGCAAGCGATCTGGCGGCGCCTGATGAACCGCCACCTGCTCAAGCCGAGCAAGGCCATGCTCGGTTATGGCGAGCTGCAAGGCTTGCAGGCCTTGCGCACAGCCATCGCCGAGTACGTCTTCGACGCCCGGGGCATCGACTGCGACGCCGGGCAAGTGGTGATCGTTTCCGGTGCACAGCAAGCCTTCAACCTGCTGGGCATGCTGCTGCTCAATCCGCAGGACAGCGTGTGGATGGAAGACCCGGGGCACATCGCCGCGCGCATCGCCTTGCAGGCCCAGGGCGCGCAGGTGGTGCCGCTGCGCGTCGATGAACAGGGCATCGATGTCCAGCAAGGGCTGGCCCAATGCCCCGATGCGCGCCTGGTGTTCACCACCCCCTCGCGCCAGCATCCCCTGGGCGTGACCCTCAGCTATGCGCGACGCCAGGCCCTGATCGATTGGGCGGCACGCCAGCAGAGCTGGATCATCGAGGACGATTGCGACAGCGAACTGCGCTACAGCGGCCGCCTGCTGCCCGCGCTCTATGCCATGGACCAGATGGCGCGGGTGATCTACGTCGGGACCTTCAGCAAGGTGCTGTTCCCGTCGCTGCGCCTGGGCTACGTGATCTTGCCCCAGGCCTTGGTCGAACCCTTCTGCACCTTGCGCGCGGTGATGGATCGCAGTCCGCCCACCCTGCTGCAGGCGACCACGGCGGACTTCATGGTCGAAGGCCACTTCCTGGGGCACATCCGTCGCCTGCGCACGCTGTACCAGGCTCGCCAGCAGGCCCTGGTCGAGCAGTTGCAACAACAGCTCGGCGGATTCTTCAGGATCACCCCGGTGGACGCCGGCATGCACCTGATCGCCTGGCTCCCCCCGGCGCTCGACGACGACGCCATTGCCAAGCAACTGGCCCGGCACAACATCCACACCTACGCCCTCTCCGACTACTGCATCGGGCACGTGCTGCCGCCGGCCCTGCTGATCGGTTTTGCCGGCACCCCTGAACACCAGGCCCCGGAACGCGTCGCGGCGCTGGCCCGGGCGCTGGACGCGATGGGGTGCTTGACGCAGGCCACTTGAAGCCCGCAAGTGGTCTTATCAATTAACTGATAATGGATCTATCGAGAGTTCCTGACTGGCGCGATAAAGGCTGCGTCGCAAGACCCAGCGTCTGAACCAGGAACGACTCGAATGAACAATAAGATCCAGGAACGCTTCAACGCCTTGCTCGGCCACAACGTGGTCGAGGACGGCACCGCTCCCGTGCTGACCGACGCACTGGCCCGCCGGTTGCTCGACCGCCTGAGGCAACTGCGCCTGTTCGCACACGCCTACCCGCTGCTGACCAACCTCACCCACGGCCGTGTCACCCCCGCCGACCTGCTCGACTTCGCCTATCGCCACGAACTGCAAGGCCTGAGCCTGCACTTGCTCGACGGCGAGCAGAACAGCCTGAGCCAGATGACGCCTGCGCAACTGCAGGTGTTTGCCGCCAAGGCCAGGGCCCTGGGCCTGGATGTGCATCTGGAAATCAGCAGCACGCGGAAAAAGGACGTCGACCAGGTGATCGCCATCGCCCTCGCCCTGGGCGTGCGCAACATCCGCGTCTACTCGCGCTACGAGGGCACGCTGTCGCAAGTGATGGACGTGATCGAAACCGACCTGCACTACCTCGCGCAGCAGGCCGACAAGCACGACCTGTACTTCGACTTCGAGCAGCACGAAGAGCTCAAGAGCGCCGAGATCGCGCAACTGCTGACCCGCCTCAACCACCCTCGCCTGCATGCCCTGTTCGACTTCGGCAACATGATCAATGCCTGCGAACAGCCCCTGCAGGCGCTGCGCAACCTGGCGCCGCACATCCGCCAGGCGCACCTCAAGGGTGTGCGTGTGGTCCCCGAGCAAAACGGCTTCGGCCATTACGGCGTGCTGCAGGGCAGCGCCGAAGATGACCTGCCCAGCGCCCGCCTGCTGTTCGAGCTGCTGATGCTGGGCGACACCAGCCCGCAGGTCATCGCCTTCATCCTCGAGCAGGAAAACCACTACGTGGCCCCGGCGTTCCGCCAGACCCTTGAGGCGGCCGACCCGTTCATTGCCTACCGGGAAATGAGTGATACACCGCTGCCCGAAGGCTTCTCGCTGGAACGAATGCTGGCCGACGAACACCGCTGGGCGAACAACCAGGTTGCCTATGTCCGCGGTGTGCTGGCCGAGTTGCGCACCCTGGCCGAACTCACCCTCGCCGATACCTGCAACGCCTGAACCCGACGCTACGAACCGATTACGCCCGGAGAACAATAATGACAATGCAAAACAAGGCCAAATGGCTACGATTCCTGATCCTCATCCTCGGTGGCGGCACCATCTACAAATTGGCCAACCTCAAGGACGCCTTTTATGTGCCCATGCAGGAATTCATGGGCCTGAGCCACACTGAAATCGGCATGTTGCTCAGCGCCAACGCGATCATCGCCACCGCGCTGTTCGTGGTCGGCGGCCTGCTCGCCGATCGCTACGACACCCGCAAGCTGATCCCCCTCGGCCTGATCGGCACCGGCGGCCTGGGGCTGTACCTGGCGACCTTTCCTCCCTTCAGCAACCTGCTGATCGTGTTCAGCCTGCTGGCGGTGTGCGCCGACTGCCTCTTCTGGCCGTCGCTGCTCAAGGCCATCCGCAACCTCGGCGACGACCAGGAACAGGGTCGGCTGTTCGGCCTGCTCGAAGGCGGGCGTGGTGTCGTCGATACCCTGGTGGCCTTTTGTGCGCTGGGCGTGTTCGTCGCCATGGGTTCGGGCGAAGCTGGCCTGAAGTCGGCGATCCTGTTCTACTCGGTGATCGACATCCTGGCCGGCACCCTGACCTGGTTCCTGCTCAAGAGCGGCGCCACCCAGTCGACCGCCAAGCCCGGCAACGGCCTGGCCAACCTGTTCGAAGCCATCAAGGTGCCGGGCATCTGGCTGGTCAGCCTCAATGTGTTCATGGTCTACATCGTCTACTGCGGCCTGACCTATTTCATTCCCTACCTCAAGGAAATGTACGGCCTGCCCGTGGCCCTGGTGGGCGCCTACGGCATCATCAACCAGTACTTCCTGAAGATCCTCGGCGGCCCTGCCGGCGGTTTCATCGCCGACAAACAGTTCAAGAGCACCAGCCGCTACCTGAAGTGGGCGTTCCTGGCGCTGCTGCCGCTGATGGCCGTGATCCTGTTGATTCCGAAAAGCCCGAGCTTCATCTATGCCGGCATGGCCGCCACCCTGTCCTTCGCGCTGATCGTGTTTTCCATGCGCGGCGTGTTCTGGGCGCCCATGGGTGAAGTCGGCATTCCCCAGCACATCACCGGCTCGGCGTTCGGCATCGGCTGCCTGATCGGCTATGCCCCGGGCATGTTCGCCTACGTGATCTACGGCGCCATCCTCGACCACTTCCCCGGCCAGCAAGGCTATAACTATGTGTTCAGCCTGATGAGCGGGTTGGCGATCGTGGGCTTCCTGGTGTCCAGCCTGCTGTATCAATCGGTGCGCAGAAACGCCACCGTCACGGGTAAGGTGAGTGCAGCACAGGCTTGATCCTGACGCTGTGTATCACTGTGTATCTGGACAGCAGCGGGATACAGGGGCTGACACCGGCCCCGCTCTTCGACACAGGCCAGATACGTCTTCGCGTTCAAATGCAGGCAGGGTTTAAAGGGGATCGGTCCGATCCCCTGGCCAGCGGCTTGAACAGGAGACATCACATGAAGAAGGCACAGCACAACGACAGAACCGGTAACCCTCGCCGCCGCCTGGTCGGCTCGTCGATCCTCGCCCTGAGTCTGTTGGGCGTTCTGGGCGTAGCTCACGCGCAGACATCCCCTGCCGCCCCCCCTGCCGGCACCACGCAGGCGGCGCCCTCGCCGTTCGGTCCGCTCAAGCATGTCAACGCGGGCCTGCTCAGCGTGGCGTACGCCGAAACGGGCCCGGCCGACGGCCCGGTGGTGATTCTGCTGCACGGCTGGCCGTACGACATCCACAGCTATGACGAAGTCGCGCCCTTGTTGGCGGCCAAGGGTTATCGCGTGTTGATGCCCTATGCGCGCGGCTACGGCGATACGCACTTCCTCTCCGACAAGACCTTGCGCAATGGCCAACCGGCCGCGCTGGCCAGCGACGTCATCGATTTCATGGACGCCCTGAAGATCAAGCAAGCCGTGCTCGGTGGTTATGATTGGGGTGCGCGTTCCGCCGACATCGTTTCGGCGCTGTGGCCGGAACGGGTCAAGGCCCTGGTGTCGGTCAGCGGCTATCTGATCGGTAACCAGGCCGCCGGCAAGAACCCGCTGCCGCCCAAGGCCGAACTGCAGTGGTGGTACCAGTTCTACTTCGCCACCGACCGCGGCCGCGCCGGCTACGAGAAAAACACCCATGACTTCGCCAAGCTGATCTGGCAACTGGCCTCGCCAAAATGGGCCTTCGACGACGCCACCTTCGACCGCAGCGCCAAGGCGCTGGACAACCCCGACCATGTCGATATCACCGTGTTCAACTACCGCTGGCGCCTGGGCCTGGTCCAGGGCGAAAGCCAATACGAAGCACTGGAGCAGAAACTGGCCACGGCACCTTCCATCAGTGTGCCGACCATCACCCTGGAAGGCGACGCCAACGGCGCCCCGCACCCGGCCCCCGAGGATTACGCCAAGCGCTTTACCGGCAAATACCAGTTCCGCCTGATCAGCGGCGGCATCGGCCACAACTTGCCACAGGAAGATCCGCAGGCGTTCGCCAAGGCGGTGATCGATGCGGATCATCTTTGAGGCCTGACAGCCGCCCCATTTCTCGCGGCTGTACCCAATCACTGTAGGAGCTGGCCTGCCAGCGATGCGATGGTGGCCGTGATGCCGCCTTCGCTGGCAAGCCAGCTCCTACAGGTTTTGCGCAGGTAAGTTGAATTGGTGGCGTCACGCAAACCCGTAGGAGCCGGCTTGCCGGCGATGCGATGGTGGCCGTGATGCCGCCATCGTTGGCAAGCCAGCTCCTACAGGATTTGTGGGGCCATGATGAATGTGTGGCGTTACGCGCATCTGTAGGAGCCGGCTTGCTGGCGATGCGATGGTGGCCGTGATGCCGCCTTCGCTGGCAAGCCAGCTCCTACAGGTTTTGCGCAGGTAAGTTGAATTGGTGG